>NZ_BAABFB010000063.1:29264-162900 GCF_039540555.1 Rhodococcus olei
CGGGCGCCGGTGCGGGCGCGGGTGCGGGTGCCGGCGCCGGAGCGGGTGCCGGTGCGGGAGCCGCCGCCGCCGGGGACCCGGGTGCCGGCGCAGCGGGCGATGCGGCCCCGGCCCCGCCCGTTCCGGTGTTCGCCGCGTTGACGGGCTGCACCGACCCGGTCGACGCCACCTGTGCCTGCGGGCCACCGGCCTGCGTCGCATCCGTGGTGGCCGGGGACCCGACCGGGACCGCGGTCGCCGAAATCGTGCCCGGGACAACGGAGCCGGAGGTGGTGCCCGGTGTCGTGGTGCCGCCGGTGGACTGCGAATCGGCGGTCGGGGTGAACGCCCCGGTTCCGAGCGAGAGGCCGCCGGCGGCGAGCAGCGCGATCGCCGCGGCCGCCACGCCGACGAGGGCCGCCTTCTTCGGGGTGGTCAGTCCGCCGCCGCGTGCGCGCGGCGCGGCCGGTGCCGCGGCCGCCGGAATCGACGTCAGGGGTGGGAGGACGGTGGTGTCGGCGCCGTCGGACAGCGTCGCGTCGAGCACGGCGAAGGCCGCGGTGTCCTGGGCTGCCGGCGTCATCGCCGCCAACCCTGCGGCCACGGTCGCCGCGCCCGCGGCCGCGGTGCTCATCGGGTCCAGGTCCGCGACCACCGGCAGGCGCAGCGTCGTCGAGAGCAGTTCCGCCACCAACGGAATCGCCGAGCTGCCGCCGACGAGCAGCACCGACCCGACGTCGGACAGGTCCAGGCCGGCGCCACGGACGGCCTCGTGCACCAGGTTCACCGAGTCGGCCAGCGGGTCCCGGATCAGGTCCTCGAGCTCCTCGCGGACGAGTCGGACGTCGCTCTGCACGCCGGGCAGGTCGACCGCGATCACCGTGGCCGTGTCGGTGGACAGTGCCTCCTTCGCCAGCCGGCACCGCGTCCGCAGCTCGGCGAGTGCGTCCACGGCGTCGAGCGGCACCGGACCGCCGTGCGCGTCGGTCACACCGTCGAGGACGTAACGCATCGTCGCGTAGTCGAATTCGGATCCGGAGTAGTCCTCGGAGCGCAGCGGGGTGCCGATGATCTCGGCGGTGTCACCGGGGCGAACCACGGTGACGTCGAGGGAACGGGCACCGAGGTCGTAGACCACGACCGGCGCGTCGTCCAGGTCCGGCCGGGTGTGCCGCAACCACGCGACCGCGGCCTCCGGCTCGGTGATCAGCGTGGCCCCGGGCAGCCCGGCCCGGTCGAGGGCTTCGGCGAGCACGTCCGCCTGATAGTCCGACCACACCGCCGGATGCGCCGCGACGACCGCGTCGGCGGCCGGCGCCGCGTCGGCGAGGCAGCGCATCGTGGTGGCCACGAGTTCCTCGCCGGTGTGGGTGGTTCCGTCCTCGGCGATCAGTGCGACCGGGTCGCCGACCCTGTGCGCGTAGCCCGTCACCGCGGCGCCGTCGGGGCGTCCCCCCTCGGGCAGCAGTGTCGCGCCCGCGTCGGTGAACGCGAGGGCCGTCGGGGCGATGACGGCGGTGCTCTCGGGGCCGGTGACGTTCTCGGTGACCGCCACCGAGTTCATCGAACCGACGGTGAGTCCGAGTCCTGTCGACATGTCCTTCTCCCGTGGTCTGGGGGCGGTCGCGTGAGTGCCGCCGATGTCCCCAGTGTCGTCGCCAGCGCTCTCCCCGTTACGGATTGAGTTCCCAAATCCGCAGATGAGGGACCTTTCCCCTATGCCCGGGGGATCCCCTATGTTCCCCGCCCCAACACCGGCCGAGGCGATGGGGGAGCCGACCCCGTTGGGCGGCGGCCGCCCGCTGCATAGCGTCGTCATCGTCACTTCCCACGTGGATCGCACACCGCTCCACACGACATGTCAGGAGTTCGACATGGCCACCAACGCGCTGCTCGACTTCATCCTCAGCCTGCTGCGCGACGACGAGGCCCGGGCCGCGTACTGCCACAACCCGGATGCGGTGCTCGCGGCCGCCGGCCTCGGCGACGTCTGCCACGCGGACATCGCCGCGGTGGCCCCGCTGGTCGCCGAATCCGGACTGTTCGCCGGCGCCGGCCCCGAGCTGACGAGCATCCTCGCCGCCGGTGGTGGCCTCGGTGGTGACCTCGGCGGCGCGCTCGGCGGCGGCCTGGGTGGCGGCCTCGGTGCCGGTCTGGGCGGCGGCCTCGGACTCGGAGCCGGTGCCGGACTCGGCCTCGGTGCGGCCGTCGGCGGCGACTTCGGCGGGAACATCGACCTGGGTGCCGAGCTGTCGGCCGCACTCAGCGCCGCGCTCGGCGCGGCCCTGCAGATCGGCGGTGCGATCGGTGCCGATCTCGGCGCCGCCCTCGGAGCGGCCCTGCACGCGGCCGGCGGCCTGGATCTCGGTGGCGCACTCGACCTCGGCGCCGGACTCGACCTCGGCGCTGCGCTCGCCGCGGCCCTCGGCGGCGCGATCGGGGTCGGCGGCGAGCTGACCGGCGATCTCGGCGCCGCCCTCGGTGGCGCGCTGGGCGCGGTCACCGACATCGACCTCGGCCTCGGTGGACTGGCAGGCATCGGCGGCGGCCTGGACCTGAGCTCGGTGCTCGGAGCGGCATTCGGCGTCGGCGGCGACCTCGGCGCCAACCTCGGTGCCGCCCTCGGTGGAGTTCTCGGCGGCGCGGTCGCGGCCGGCGGCAGCCTCGGCGCGGACCTGGCGTCCGCGCTGGCCGGCGGCCTCGACCTCGGAGCCGGACTCGGAGGCGCCCTCGGTGGCGCTCTGGGTGTCGGTGGGGACCTGACCGCCGCTCTCGGCGGCGCCCTCGACGCCGCGCTCGGTGCGGGCGGCGGCATCGGCGCCGACCTGACCGGGCTGCTCGAAGGCGGGCTCGGCGGGCTCCTCGACCTCAGCGGTGGTCTCGGCGGCGCACTCGGCGGCGACCTGTCCGCGGTCCTGAGCTCCACACTCGGCGGCGTGCTCGGCGCGGGCGGGGAGATCGGGGCCGACCTCGGCGGCGCCCTCGGCGGCGTCCTCGGTGCACTGGTGGACACGGGCGCCGGCCTCGACCTCGACGGCGCACTCGGACTCGGTGGTGACCTCGCCGCGGCCCTCGGCGGAGCGCTCGGGGTCGGCGGCGGCCTGACCGGTGAGCTCGGTACGGCCCTGGACGCCGCGCTCGGCGCGGGCGGGCTGCTCGACCTCTCCGGCGGTCTCGGCGGTGGACTGTCCGCCGCGCTCAGCAGCGCTCTCGGTGCCGGCGGTGAGGTCGGTGCGGACCTCGGCGGCGCCCTCGGCGGCGTGCTGGGTGCGGCTCTCGGTGCCGGGGGCGGCCTCGGCGGTGTCCTCGACGCCGCGTTGGGCGGCGGCCTCGATCTCGGCACCGCGCTGGGCGGTGCGCTCGGCGGCGTCCTCGACATCGACGGCGATCTCGCCGGCGGCCTCGGCGGCGCCCTCGGTGGTGCCCTCGGTGCCGGTGGTCTCACCGGGCTGGACCTGTCGGGTCTGCTCGGCGGAGGGCTCGACGCCGGTCTCGGTACCGAGCTGAGCACGCTCCTCGGCGCGGCGCTCGGCGCGGACGGCGCCGTCGGCGGCCAGCTCGGCGCCGCTCTCGGCACCGCGCTCGAGGGCGTCGTCGGCGGGGAGGCCGGTTTGGGTGGTCTGCTCGGCGGGGAGGCCGGTTTGGGTGGTCTGCTCGGCGGGGAGGCCGGTTTGGGTGGTCTGCTCGGGGGCGAGGCCGGTCTGGGTGGTCTGCTCGGCGGCGAGGCCGGCCTGGGCGGGGCGATCAGTTCCGCACTCGGCGGCGCGCTCGGTGTCGACGGCGCCCTGACCAGTGAACTCGGTGCGGCGCTCAACGGTGCGCTGAACGTCGCCGATCTCGACCTGGCTGCCGGTGGTGGCCTGTCGAACGTGCTCGAGAGCGCGTTCGGGGTCGGTGGCGAGGCCGGATCCAATCTCGGCGCCGCGCTCGGAGGGGTGCTCGGCGCCGGACTGGGTGGCGACCTCGCCACCGACCTGAACCTCGGTGCCGGGGCGAACCTCGGCACCGCGTTGAGCGGTGCCCTCGGCGCCGGCGGCGAGGCGGGCGGCGCGCTCGGGGCGGCGCTCGACTCGGCGCTCGGCGTCGGCGGCGGACTCACCGGCGGCCTGGACGGGCTGCTCGGCGCGGCCGGTGGCCTCGGCGGTCTGGTCGACGCGGGTGCCGGGCTGACCGGTGGCCTCGGTACCGCCCTGGACGGCGCGGTCGGGGCCGGCGGCGGGGCGGCCGCGGACCTGAACACCGCGCTGACCGGAGCGGCGAACGGCGGAATCGACACCGTCGCCGGACTCGGCACGGGCCTGACCGCGGGCCTCGGCGGCGGTCTCGGTGGCCTGATCGACGCCGGCACCGGGCTCGGCGCGGACGTGGCGGGCACGCTGCACACCGCGGCCGACGCCGGAGCCGGCCTCGGCGGTGCGGTCTCCGGTGTCGCGGATGCCGGTGCCGGTCTGACCGGCGCGGTCTCGGGTCTCGCCGACACCGGTGCCGGGCTGGGTGGCGCGGTGTCCGGGCTCGCCGACGCCGGCGCGAGCCTGACCTCCGGTCTCGACGCCGCTGCGAACCTCGGCGGCCACCTCGGCGGCGCCGTCGGTGCCGCCGCGGGCGGTGCGGTCGCCGGTGGTGCGTCCGGCACGGGAGCGGTCTCCGGTGGCGCGTCGGGCACGGGTGCGGTGTCGGGGTCCGGTACCGCGTCCGGTTCGGGCGAGGCGTCCGGTTCGGGTGCCGCCCACGCGTCCGGTTCCGGTGCCGCGGGCGCCGACGGTGGACTCGTCGGCGGTCTGACCTCCGGTCTGCACGGCGCGACCTCCGGCCTGACCAACGCCTGGTCGTCGCTGGACGCGTCGAACACCTTCGGGACCGAGTCGCACAGCGGGAGCGGGCTGTTCTCGAACTCCGGCGACAGCCTGTTCACCGAAGACCACTCCGCCACCGGCGTCGTCGATTCGCACGCGGCGGGCGAGGCCACGACGCATGGGGACCCGATGCACCACTGAGGTGACGGTCCGGCTGTAACGAAACCGGCCCCGCACGCGGTTATCCCCGTGCGGGGCCGGTCCTCGCGGAAAGGGTGTGAGTCGGGGTAATGGACAACGCATCCGGTACGACGACGGCGCCGGCCGGTCCGGTGGTGCCCTCGGCGTCGGAGCTGCCGATGGTCGAGATGCTCGATGCGGTCGGGGCGGTTGCCCGCGCCGCGGGACGAGCCGACCTCGTGGCCAGACTGGACGGCGCGCGCAACCGCGTTCTCGACCCGCGGATGCGGGTCGTCGTCGTCGGCCCGCTCAAGCAGGGCAAGAGCCAGCTCGTGAACTCGCTGTTGAACCTGACCGTGTGCTCGGTCGGTGACGACGAGACGACGGCGGTGCCGACGGTCGTGCAGAACGCCCAGACGCCGTCCGCCGAACTCGTGCTCGCCGAACCCGGCCTCGACCCGGTCCGGGTGCCGATTCCGCTGGAGGAGCTCACCGCGATCACCCCGGCCACGCCGCACGCCGGCGGCCGCGAGGTGCTGCGGATCGAGGTGAACGTGCCCAGCCCGCTGCTCGCGGACGGGCTCGTCCTGGTCGACACACCCGGCGTCGGTGGTCACGGAAACCCGCACGCCGCAAGCACTCTCGGCCTCCTTCCGGCTGCCGACGCGGTACTCGTGCTGTCCGACGCCAGCCAGGAGTTCACCGAACCGGAGCTCGCGTTCCTGCGGCAGGTTCTCGGCCTGTGTCCCGCCGTGGCCTGCCTGATCAGCAAGACCGACCTGTACCCGCACTGGCGGGAGATCGTCGCCGCCGACCGCGGCCATCTCGACCGGGCCGGGCTCGACGTCCCGCTGATCCCGGTGTCCTCGGTGCTGCGCTCCCACGCGCTGCGACTCGAGGACGCCGAGCTGAACGCCGAGTCCGGATTCGCGGCACTGTACGACTTCCTGCGCGAGCAGGTGCGCGGCCGCACCGCGGCGGCCACCCGGACCTCCGTGGCGCTCGACCTGAGGTCCACCTCCGAGCACCTCACCCTCAGCCTCGGCAGTGAGCTTGCGGCCCTGCAGGATCCGGAGAAGGGTGCCGCCGCGGTCGCGGAGCTGCAGAAGGCGAAGGTGGCGGCCGAGGAGCTGCACAAGAAGTCCGCACTGTGGCAGCAGACCCTGGCGGACGGCATCACCGACCTGGCCGCCGACATCGACCACGACCTGCGCGACCGCCTGCGCCGGGTGACCAGGGAGGCGGAGGAGGCCGTCGACGACGGCGACCCCGGCAAGGACTGGGAGCAGCTCGGCGAGTGGCTGCAGGAGCAGGTGGCGACGTCGATCGGCGACAACTTCGTGTGGGCCCACGACCGTTCGGTGTGGCTGGCCGAGGTCGTGGCCGGTCACTTCGCCGACTCCGGTGCGGTGGAGCTGCCGCACCTCGACGTCGCGGACCTCGACGGCGTCCTCGAACCCGTTGCGTCCCTGTCCGATCTGGAGGCGGGACGGATCGGGATCACCCAGAAGGTGCTCGTCGGCATGCGCGGCTCCTACGGCGGTGTGCTGATGTTCGGTCTGATCACCACGATGATGGGCATGGCCCTGGTGAACCCGATCTCCGTCGGCGCCGGTCTGCTGCTGGGCACCAAGGCCTACCGCGAGGACCGGGAGGGGCGAATCCTCAAGCGGCGCAGCGAGGCCAAGATGGCGATCCGCCGGTTCGTCGACGACGTCAGCTTCCAGGTCGGCAAGGAGTCGAAGGATCGGCTGCGGCTGATCCAGCGCCTGCTCCGCGACCACTTCACCGTGATCGCCGAACAGACGCTGCGGTCACTGAACGAGTCGCTGCGCGCCGCGCAGGAGGCCGCGAACCTCGAGTCCGCGCAGCGGACCCGGCGGATCGCCGAGCTCGAGGAGCAGATGCGCGTCCTGGCCCGGATCCGCGAGTCGGTCGCCGCGGTGGGGGCCGGCGAGTGAGCGGTGCCGCACTCGCGGGCGCGCGGGAACTGATCGGGGCGGCACGCGGGATCGTCGGTCCCGGGGCGCGGGCCCACCTCGACGAGTGTGCACGCCGGCTCGAGGAGCCGCTGCGGGTCGCGCTCGCCGGATCGCTCAAGGCGGGCAAGTCCACACTGCTCAATTCGATTGTCGGGCAAGACATCGCACCCACGGATGCGACCGAGTGCACCCGTGTGGTGACGTGGTACCGCAGCGGTGCCACACCCACCGTCACCGCCTGGTACGACGGTGACCGCACCGTCAACGTGCCGGTGCAGCGCCGCGACGGCAGCCTCACCTTCGACCTCGGCGCGCTCACCGCGGACGAGGTGGACCGGCTCGAGGTGGAGTGGCCGGCGCGGGCGCTCGACCACACCACGATCATCGACACCCCGGGCACGTCGTCCCTGTCGCGGGACGTCTCGGCCCGCACCCTGAAGATGCTCACCCCCGAGCACGCGACCTCCGGCGCCGACGCGGTGGTGTACCTGCTGCGAACCCTCGGCGCGTCGGACGTCCAGTTCCTCGGGCAGATCGGGGCGCACGTCGGCGGCGAGTCCGGCCCGCTCGGTGTCGTCGGGGTGGTCTCGCGCGCCGACGAGGTCGGTGCCGGCCGGATCGACGCGATGACGTCCGCGAAGGACGTCGCGGCCCGGTTCGCGACCGAACTCGAACGGACCGGCCTGTGCCAGGCCGTGGTGCCGGTGGCCGGACTGCTCGCGTTGGGGGCTCGCACGCTCCGCGAGCGCGAGTACACGGCGTTCCGTGCGCTCGCCGAGGTCCCCGCCGACGACCTGCAGGTGGCGATGCTCTCGGCGGACCGGTTCGCCCGCCGCGACATCGCGCTCCCGGTCGACCCGGAGCTGCGCGCCCAGCTCGCGCATCGATTCGGGCTCTTCGGGATTCGACTCGCGGTCGCGTTGATCAAACTCGGCACCCGCGACTCCTCGGCCCTCGCCGCCGAACTGGTGGAACGCAGCGGGCTGAACGAGCTGCGTCAGGTGATCGACGTGCAGTTCGGTCAGCGGGCCGACCAGCTGAAGGCGCACTCCGCGCTGCTCGGTCTCGAACGGGTGCTCGCCGCCGAGCCGGGACGCGAGGCGGGCCGGGTGCTCGCGGCGGTCAACCGGGCGCTGTCGGACGGGCACGGCTTCCAGGAGATCCGGCTGCTCGGCCGGCTCCGGTCCACGCCGGTCACGCTGTCCGACGAGGACGCCGCGCACCTGCAGCGGCTCATCGGCGGGCAGGGCATCGGGGCCGCCGAACGACTGGGGCTCGCCCCCGACGCCGGTGTCGTCCGGGAACGCGACACCGCGCTCGCGGCGGTCCGGTACTGGCGGCTCCTCGCCGAACACCCCCTCGTCGACAGCTTCACCGCGCGCGCGTGCGCGGTCGCGGCCCGCAGCGCGGAGGGTGTCCTCGCGGACCTGGCCTGACCGCTGCCACCCCCCCCACATCGCCACCACCAGCCCGCTCGCCGCCCCAGGCATCGAACGGGGTTCATGGGTCATCCGCCGCAACGGAATCGGCACACGAACCCCCGTTCGATCGATCGGGGAGGGGGAGAGTCCGCTCAGGGCGCGACGGTGACCGGGTACTCGGGAAGCGCGATGTCGTCCGGGTGTGCGAAGAACGCCCGCCGCGCCAGCGGTCGGAGGGGACGGCTGACCATGGCCCGGGTCACCAGCCGCCCCAGCCGGATGGCCAGGGCGCTCTGCGGCGCGAACATGCCCATGCCCCCGCCCGGAATCTGCTGGCCGCGTTCGACGTAGGGGCGCAGCACCTCCTCGTAGCGACCGAACGCGCGGACGTGGTCGCCGCCGGCGGCGGTCAGCTCCCCGGCCAGTACGTACGCACCGACCAGTGCCAGGCTGGTGCCCATGCCGGTCAGCGGGCAGGGGCAGTAGCCCGCGTCGCCGACCAGCGCCACACGACCCCGCGCCCAGCGATCCATGTGCACCTGCACGATCGCGTCGAAGTAGAAGTCGTCCGCCGTCAGTGCCGCGTCGATCAGCGTCGGCGCCTCCCAGCCGACGGCGGCGAATCGCTCGGCGACCGCCCGGCGCTGGGAGTCGACGTCGCGGCGGTCCAGATCCAGCGGCTCGGACGCGAACGAGAACGACGCCTTGGCCAGGCCGGGAGCGGTGTCCGGGCGCATCGACACGACCAGACCACCGGGGGAGTTGTGCATCTCGTACCAGCCGTCGAGCCCGACGTGGTCGGGTGCGGTGAACCAGGCGGAGTAGCCGCCGACCGGCCGGACGAAATCCTCCTCGGATCCGAACGCCATGCGCCGCACCGCCGAATGCGGACCGTCCGCGCCGACCACGAGATCGACGGTGCGGGCGGTCCCGTCCGACAGCGTCGCCGTCACCGCGTCGGCGTCCTCGTCGAGCGCGGTGATCCGGGTTCCGAAGAGGTACTCGACGCGATCGGCGGTCGCTCGGTACAGGATGTCGGCGAGATCGCCGCGGAGGATCTCGATCTCGCTGACGATGCCGTCTCCGCCGAACGCGTCGACGGGCATCTCGGCCCGGTGCCGCCCGTCCGCGTCGACCCAGGCGATGCCGCGCTGCTCGACGCTCGCCGCGCGGGCCGCGGGCATCAGGCCCATCCTCTCGAACACCGTGCGGCCGGCGCCCCTCAGGTCGACGGTCTGCCCGCCGGGGCGAACACCCGGCGCGGTCTCGACGACGGTCACGGACCACCCCTGGGCGGCGAGCCAGTATGCAAGGGTGGGGCCGGCGATGCCGGCTCCGCTGATCAGGACGCTGCGCTGACGGGACATGGTCGGCTCCCTCTTGTTGTTGTTCCGGTTCGACCTCGAAATTACGATGTACGCGAGTGCACTACCAGCGGTCTACGTAGGAATTGTTGCCGCAATGGATGTTGGTGCACTAGTGCGGTCGTGGTGCACTCGCGATCGGTGTACGCACCGCACTAGTGCGGTGAGCGAGAGGAGTGGACGTGAACCCGCCGTACCTACGGATCGCCGAGGCGCTGCGCGAACGAATCCTGTCGGGATCGCTGCGGCCGGGCCAGCCGGTGCCGTCGACGCGGAGGATCGTCGCCGAGTGGGGTGTCGCCATGGCGACGGCGACGAAGGCGCTGGCCGAACTGCGCAATCAGGGGCTGGTGCAGGTGCTCCCCGGTGTCGGGACCGTGGTGGCCGAACGGCCCGACGGCGGCGCAGGCGACGATCCCGTGGACACTCCGGTCGCGCAGCGGCAGGCCCCGATCGTGCAGTGCGCCATGCGCATCGCCGATGCCGAGGGGCTGGAGGCCGTGTCGATGCGCCGGATCGCCGCCGAACTGGAGGTCGCCCCGATGTCGCTGTACCGGCACGTGGCGGGCAAGGAGGACCTGTTGCTGCTCATGCGCGAGGCCGCGTTCGGTGACGTGCCGCTGCCCGCGGTCGAGGAAGGGTCCTGGCGGGAACAGCTCGAGCTCGCGGCGACCGCGCTGTGGTCGGTGTACCGGCGACATCCGTGGCTGGCCAGGACGCTGTCGCTCACCCGGCCGCATCCCGGGCCGAACCAGCTGCAGTACTCCGAGTGGAACCTGCGGGTGCTGTCCGGGCTCGGGCTGGACACCAGGACGGTGTTCCTGGTGCACCTCACGCTCTTCAACCTGGTACACGGTTCGGCCGCGAGTCTCGAGGCCGAGGTGACCGAACAGACCGCCACCGGGGTCGATCCCGACCGCTGGATGCGGCGTATGAACGACCGGGGTGTCGCGTTGATCGGATCCGGTGCGTACCCGTTCTCGGCGCGGATCTTCCTCGACCCGGTCGTCGATTTCGACCTCGACGAGCTGTTCGCGTCGTCGCTCGCCACGGTGCTGGACGGTGTCGAGGCACGGGTGGCGAGATCGTGACGGGCGGCGCTGTCGGGACCGGGCGAACCGCGGTCGGGCGACCGCCGGTGTGACGAAGCGCTGCACCGGGTTTCGTTCCGCGGTGGCGTCCGTCGGCGGCCCGGTCTGCAGCGCCGGCGCCGTCCGTCGAGGGGCTCGTCCGCGGTGAGGCCGGAGATCCGCCGCATTGCGGCGAGGTGGCGTCCCCCTCCCGAGCCCGGGTGCTCGGGAGCCCCGTTCGGGCGAGTGCCGGACCGGATCGGCCGAATCGCCGCCGGCGTCGGCCCCGCCGCCTCGGACACCTGACGGGACTGTGCAGCCCGAGACGGCCGGGGTCGTGGCGCACGACCGGACGGCGGGCGAGTGGGGCGGCACGCTAGCGCATCCCGGCGGCTGGGGCAAAGTCCGGGACAGTGCGACGGAAATCCCATCGGCGAGAACGTGTTCCACTTTTCGCGGATGGCGGGCCCGGGGTTATGGTCGCTACGGTTGCCGCGCCGAGCGGTGGCGATGCCGGGTGGATCCGAACCGGACCGCGGGAGGCGATTCCGCCGAACGGCGCTGCGTGGGTGAGTGATTGCCCGCGGGTGGCGGCTGTCCGAAGTCTGTTGTGGGAAGGTCGCGATGTCGCACGAGATGCACCATTTCTCGATGGGGTTGTGGGTGCTCTTTCTTGCCTACGCCGTGTCGGTGATCGGTTCGCTGGTCGGTCTGATCTGCGTCCAGCACGCGATGGCGGCCGCCGACCGGTCGGTGCGGTGGCGGCTGACCGCGTGCGCTGCGTTGTCGATCGGCGGGGTCGCGATCTGGCTCATGCACTTCCTCGGGATGACCGGGTTCGACATCCCGGGATCCGCGGTGCGGTACGACCTGTCGCTGACCGTGCTCTCGATGGTGCTGTCGGTCGGGGCGACCGGGTTCGGCCTGGTGGTGGTCGGGTCCCGGGCCTCGTGGCCGGGACGGGGCGTGCGACTGGTGGCGGCCGGGGTGGTGATGGGCCTGGCGGTCAGCGCGATGCACTACACCGGCATGTGGGCGATCCGGATCCGCGGGTCGATCGACCACGAGCCGACGTTCGTGATCGCGTCGATCGTGATCGGTGTGGTCGCCGCGACGGCCGCGCTGTGGTTCTCCCAGGTGGCCGGCCGGTGGTACCTGCGGGTGCCGGCCGCGCTGCTGATGGGTGTGGCGGTGATTTCGCTGCACTACACCGGGATGGCGGGGGTGCGGGTCCATGTGGATCCGGCCGCGGCGCCGCCCGTCGGAGTGTCGGTGACACAGTTGCTGTTTCCGGCGTTCGGCCTCGGCATGGTGGTCCTGGGGACGGCGGCGGTCATTCTGCTGCTCACACCGTCGCAGGCCGACGTCGAACTGGACGAACAGATCACCAGATGGGTGTCGTCGCCCGCCGAGCCCGAGCCGGCGCCGGTGTCACGCTCGGTCTGAGCCCCTCGACCGCCCGTACCTCACCCGAACCCCGGTGCGACGAACCGGCGCACCAGTCGCCGCTCGGACTCCGGGTCGGGGAGCGGCCAGGTCAGGAGCGTCAGCACCACCCGCACCGTCCAGGCCGCGGCCTCGCCGGTCGGGCTCAGCCCGGTCAGCGCGGCGGCGATCTCGCCGAGCCGCGGCGAGCCGGCGAGGTGGTCGTCGACCTCGCGGGACCGGTCTCCGGTCACCCAATTGTGCAGTGGTGCACTGCCTCTGATCGCGATCACGGACGCCAGGATCGCCTCGGTGATCCGGTCGGTGCCGGACCGGCCCGCGACGGCCTCGGATACCCGGCGCGCGACGTCCGCCGCGGCGCGGGCGAGCACCCCGTCGACGATCGCCTGCCGGCCGCCGACGTGCCGGTACAGCGTTGCGCGTGAACAGCCGGCGCGGTGCGCGACCGCGTCGACCGTGACGGCGTCGAAGCCGCGTTCGGTGAGCAGGTCCGCGGCCGCGGCGAGGATGCGCTCGGTGGCGGCCTCGCCGCGGGCCCTCCCGGTGAGCCAGTCGGTGCGATCGGGCACGGACATCTCCTGATACTGGTTGTGCAAATCTGTCTCATTGTGAGACGAATTCAGGTGCGGTGTCCATAGCGACGTGCGCGGTTGCCTGCGTGGTGAGACAGCGCCCCCAGTGGTGTTGTCCTGCGGTTTCTCAGTTTCGTCGGGGGTCTTGACGAGGGCGATCGGGCGCTGCCACGGTTGCCCGGACCGCAGTGACGAGGAAGGACGCCGGCCGTGACCGAGGCAGTGGAAATCGACGCTTTCGCCGGAGGCGAGTCCGCCCCCGACGTGTTCGCACCGGCCGTGCTCGACGACCCCTACCCGATGTACGCCCGGCTGCGGCAGCATGCCCCGGTGTACCGGATCCCCGGCACCGACTTCCATCTCGTCTCGACCGTGGCACTCGTCGCGGAGGCGGTCGCGCGGACCGAGGACTTCTCGTCGAACCTGACCGGCGCGCTGGTGCACGGTCCGGACGGCCCGTCCACCTTCGACGTCGGCGGCGGTGGCCGCGCCGTGCACGTGCTCGCGACGGCCGACGACCCCGCCCATGCCGCGCACCGCACACTGGTGCTGCCGACGTTGGTGGCCAAGCGAATCCGCGCGCTGGAACCGCAGGTGCGCGGTCTCGCGGAGCAGCTCTGGGACGCCGGCCGGGACGGCCGCGGGATCGACTGGGCGGCGTCGATCGCCGACCGCCTGCCCCTGACGATGGTGGCCCGGCTGATCGGCCTGCCCGATGCGGACGTACCGCAACTGCTGGCGTGGTCGTACGACAGCACCGAGATGCTCGGCGGGGTGATCGCAGCGGCCGACCTGCCGAGGCTCGCGCGGTCCGCGGTCGAACTGACCGGGTACCTGCACGCGGCTTTCCAACGCGCGCAGCGTGATCCGGGTGAGGACCTGCTGGGTGACCTCGTCCGCGCGAGCGCGGAGGGCGCCGTGACCGAGGACGTCGCGGTGCTGATGCTGGTGCAGCTGGTCGGGGCGGGCGGCGAGTCCACGGCCGGGCTGATCGGGTCGGCCGCACGCGCGCTCGCCACCAGGCCGGGACTGCAGACCCGGCTGCGGGCGGACACCGACCTGATCGCTCCGTTCCTCGACGAGATGCTGCGGTTCGAGTCGCCCTTCCGGGGCCATCACCGGCACGTCGCCTGCGACACCACGCTCGGCGGCGTGCCGCTCACCGAGGGCGATCACCTGATGCTGCTGTGGGGGTCGGCGAACCGCGACCCCGCGGTGTTCGAGGATCCCGACGAGTTGCGCCTGCACCGTCCGAATCTCAAGGCGCACCTGGCGTTCGGCAAGGGCACGCACTTCTGCGTCGGCGCGGCGCTGGCCCGGATGGAGGCGCGGGTGGCGGTCCGGCTGCTCCTCGACCGCAGCGACCACGTCGAGCTCGTCGACGCGACCTGGGCGCCGAGCCTGTTCGTGCGCAGGCACACCGAGTTGCTGCTGTCGGTGTGACCGTCAGCGTCGCGAGCGGAGCCAGGCGGTCGCCGCCGGGGTGAACAGCAGCGCCACGCCGATCGTCACCAGCGCGGCGTACAACGCCGGCGCCCACTGCAGGACACCACCCGTGGCGTCGGCCGCGTCGGCGAGCAGCGACCAGAACGCGAAGGCGGCACCGACCGACAGCAGTCCGACCACGGTCAGCACGATGCGGCCGGCCGGCCGCCGCAGCCGCAGCAACTGCAGCCCTATCAGCGCCGCGACGACCAGCACCGCCGCGGTTCCCGCGCACCCGAGCAGGGTCAGCGACACCGCGTCGGCGATGTCCCGCTGCGAGGTGGTCGGGCTCTCGCCGGCGAGCGCCGCCTCGAGCGCGTCCCGCACGTCGGCCAGGTCGAGCAGCGTCGCGGCCGCGATCCCGATCAGCACCGCGAACGAGGCGATCCAGCACCACGCCGCGACCGTCAACTGCCGCGGCGCGGCGTCACCGACGTCCGGTCGGCGGGGTTCAACGTGAAACTCCGGACGCGGCGGTGGGGGGCGGTGCGAGAGCCCGGGGTGGCTGGGAGCGCCGGCGTCCTGCTCGCGTGCGTCGTCCATGCCGCGATCGTATGCGGAGCGGATGCGGCGCCGGATCACCCCGGGCGCCGGTTGCGGAATGACGACCACCCGGTGTCACGCCCTCCGGCCGGGAACAAATCCGACACGGTGCCCGTTGAGCATCACGACAGCCTTGAGTGAGGGTCGCTCAAGTTTGGTTTGACTCCGAATGAGGGGCCATGCAGACTTGAGCGTGTGGCACTCACTTAGGGTGAGAAGCCGAGAAGAATCAGCACAGACAGCCCGGCCGCACCCTGGCCGGGCGTGCTGCAACACGTAGGAGGATTCACTATGGCTCGTGCGGTCGGTATCGACCTCGGGACCACCAACTCGGTCGTGGCAGTGCTCGAAGGCGGCGAGCCCGTAGTGGTCGCCAACTCCGAGGGCTCCCGCACCACTCCGTCGGTCGTCGCCTTCGCCAAGAACGGCGAGGTGCTGGTCGGCCAGCCCGCCAAGAACCAGGCGGTCACCAACGTCGATCGCACGATCCGTTCCGTCAAGCGCCACATCGGCACCGACTGGACCGTGTCCATCGACGACAAGAAGTACACGTCGCAGGAGATCAGCGCCCGCACGCTGATGAAGCTCAAGCGCGACGCGGAGGCGTACCTGGGTGAGGAGATCACCGACGCCGTCATCACCGTCCCCGCGTACTTCGAGGACAGCCAGCGTCAGGCCACGAAGGAGGCCGGCCAGATCGCCGGCCTGAACGTGCTGCGCATCGTCAACGAGCCCACCGCGGCCGCGCTCGCGTACGGCCTCGACAAGGGCGAGAAGGAACAGACCATCCTGGTCTTCGACCTCGGCGGCGGCACATTCGACGTGTCCCTGCTCGAGATCGGTGACGGTGTCGTCGAGGTTCGTGCGACCTCCGGTGACAACCACCTCGGTGGCGACGACTGGGACGAGCGCATCGTGAACTGGCTCGTCGACAAGTTCAAGGGCACGTCGGGCATCGACCTGACCAAGGACAAGATGGCCATGCAGCGTCTGCGTGAGGCCGCGGAGAAGGCGAAGATCGAGCTGTCGTCGTCGCAGTCGACCTCGATCAACCTGCCCTACATCACGGTCGACGCCGACAAGAACCCGCTGTTCCTCGACGAGCAGCTGACCCGCTCCGAGTTCCAGAAGATCACCTCCGATCTCCTGGACCGGACCCGCGCGCCGTTCCAGCAGGTCATCAAGGACGCGAGCATCGCGGTCGGCGACATCGACCACGTCGTCCTCGTCGGCGGCTCGACCCGCATGCCGGCCGTGACCGATCTGGTCCGTGAGCTGACCGGCGGCAAGGAGCCCAACAAGGGCGTCAACCCGGACGAGGTCGTCGCCGTCGGCGCCGCCCTGCAGGCCGGCGTCCTCAAGGGCGAGGTCAAGGACGTGCTGCTGCTCGACGTCACCCCGCTGTCCCTGGGCATCGAGACCAAGGGTGGCGTGATGACCAAGCTCATCGAGCGCAACACCACCATCCCGACCAAGCGGTCCGAGACCTTCACCACCGCCGACGACAACCAGCCGTCCGTGCAGATCCAGGTCTTCCAGGGTGAGCGCGAGATCGCCTCGCACAACAAGCTGCTGGGCTCCTTCGAGCTCGCGGGCATCCCGCCGGCCCCGCGCGGCGTGCCGCAGATCGAGGTCACCTTCGACATCGACGCCAACGGCATCGTCCACGTGACCGCGAAGGACAAGGGCACCGGCAAGGAGAACACGATCAAGATCCAGGACGGCTCCGGCCTGTCCAAGGAGGAGATCGACCGGATGGTCAAGGACGCCGAGGCGCACGCCGCCGAGGACAAGGCCCGCCGTGAGGAGGCCGAGGTCCGCAACCAGGCCGAGTCGCTGGTGCACCAGACCGAGAAGTTCATCAAGGACAACGAGGACAAGGTGCCGGCCGACGTCAAGGAGAAGGTCGAGGCCGCGATCAAGGAGGCCAACGACGCGCTCGCCGGCAGCGACATCGCCGCGGTGAAGTCCGCCGTGGAGAAGCTCGCCACCGAGTCCCAGGCCCTGGGCGAGGCGATCTACCAGGCGCAGGCGGCCGAGTCCGCAGGCGACGGTGCCGGCCCCGCGCACGACGGTGACGTCGTCGACGCCGAGGTCGTGGACGAGCCAGCCGACCAGGACAAGAAGTGAGCGAGTCGGACGCCGAGCGCGAACTGGTGACCGTCGAGGACAAGCGCAGGGTGGACCCGGACACGGGTGCGGTGCGGGAGCCGGCGGCGGACGACGCCGCCTCGGCTCTCGCCACCGAACCCGAAGGGGCGGCGGCCGATTCGGTCGCGGCCCCCGCGGGGGACCAGGTCGCGGAACTGACCGCCGACCTGCAGCGGGTCACCGCCGAGTACGCCAACTACCGGCGGCGGTCCCTGCGGGACAGCCAGGCTGCCGTCGAGGCCGCGAAGGCGTCGGTGGCAGGGCAGTTCCTCGACGTGCTCGACGACCTCGACCGGGCCCGTGCGCACGGCGATCTCGAGACCGGCCCGCTGAAGGCGTTGTCGGACAAGCTCACCGCCGTGTTCTCGGGGCTGGGACTGGCCCCGTTCGGTGACGAGGGCGACGCCTTCGACCCCGAACTGCACGAGGCCGTGCAGCACGAGGGCGAGGGGCACCACCCGGTGCTGGGCACCGTGCTCCGCAAGGGGTACAAGTTCGGTGACCGGGTACTGCGGCACGCGATGGTCACCGTCACCGACGGCGAGCCTGCCGCGGAACAGCCCGCACAGCAGTAGAACAGAACAACGACGGAAGGAGGAGGCGCCCGGTGAGTCAGCGGGAGTGGATCGAGAAGGACTTCTACAAGGACCTGGGCGTCTCCTCCGACGCCTCGGCCGACGAGATCAAGAAGGCCTATCGGAAACTGGCACGGGACCTGCATCCCGACGCCAACCCCGGCGACACCGCCGCCGAGGAACGCTTCAAGGCCGTCAGTGAGGCCAACGCCGTGCTGTCGGACCCCGCCAAGCGCAAGGAGTACGACGAGACCCGGCGACTGTTCGCCGGCGGCGGATTCGGTCGAGGCGGCTTCGCGCCCGGCGGCACCTACACCACCACCGGCGGCGGATTCGGCGGCGCCGAGTTCAACATCGGCGACCTGTTCGGCGGCGGTGCCGGCGACAGCGGTCTGGGGGACATCTTCGGCGGCCTCTTCGGCGGCGGTCGTGGTGGCACCCGCACCGCCACCCGCCCGCAGCGCGGCGCCGACGTCGAGGCCGAGACGACCCTCCCGTTCCGGGAGGCGGCCACCGGCGTCACCGTCCCGTTGCGCCTGACCAGTCCCGCGTCGTGCACCACCTGCCACGGCAGCGGCGCCAAGCCGGGCACCAGCCCGCGAGTGTGTCCGCGCTGCAACGGATCCGGAATCGTCAGCCGCAACCAGGGCGCGTTCGGGTTCAGCGAACCCTGCGACGACTGCCGCGGCACCGGGTCGATCATCGACGACCCGTGCACCGACTGCCACGGCACCGGTGTGCAGAACCGCACCCGCACGATCACCGTCCGCATTCCCTCCGGCGTCAGCGACGGCCAGAAGATCCGGCTCGCCGGGCAGGGCGAGGCCGGGTTGCGCGGCGCGCCGTCCGGTGACCTGTACGTCACCGTCCACGTCAAGCCGGACAAGGTGTTCGGCCGCAACGGCGACGACCTGACCGTCATCGTGCCGGTCAGCTACGGCGAACTGGTGCTCGGCACCACGCTGTCGGTGCCGACCCTCGAAGGGCGCGTGGGCGTCAAGGTGCCCGCAGGCACCGTCGACGGACGCATTCTGCGGGTCCGTGGTCGCGGTGTCCCGAAGCGGTCCGGAGGGGCCGGTGACCTGCTCGTCACCGTCAAGGTCGCGGTGCCGACCAACCTCGACCAGCACGCCACCGAGGCGCTCACCGCGTATCTCGAGGCGGAGAAGAGCAGCGGATTCGATCCGCGCGCGGGCTGGGCGGGTGCGTGATGCACCCGCACCGCGCAGACCACACCGACGGTTCCGACGGGAGGTGAGTCATGGCCAACAACCCCAACCAGAACGAGCCGCTCGACCCCGACGCCCAGGTGTTCGTGATCTCGGTCGCGGCCGAACTCGCCGGGATGCACGCGCAGACACTGCGCAACTACGACCGTCTCGGCCTCGTCACCCCGCAACGAACCTCCGGCGGGGGACGACGTTACTCGCCACGGGACGTCGCGCTGCTGCGTGAAGTGCAGCGGCTGTCCCAGGACGAGGGAGTCAACCTCGCCGGCATCAAACGGATCATCGAACTGACCAACCAGGTCGAGGCCCTCGAGAACCGGGTCACCGAGATGGCCGCGGAGATCGCCCGGCTCGCCGCCGGATTCCGCCGTGATCTGGTCCCGGTACCCCGCAACAACTCCATCGTCGTCTGGAAGCCCCGGCACCAGCGCTGACCGCCCGCAATTCCCCGATGTCACATCGGCTCACCTCAGGTGAGCCGATGTGACATCGGGGAACTTCTCGTCGGGGTCAGCTGGAGCCGAACAACGACACCGGGGCGACCGTGTAGCCGGCGTTCAGGTACGGGAAGCCGGTGTCCATGCGGCTGTCGAGCCGGTAGTGGCCGCCGGCCTGCCCCTCGATTCGGGTGCCGTTCAGGTCGCCGCCGTTGTAGCTGTAGTTGTTGGCCATGAACACCGCCGACCCGCCCGGCAGCGAGTACGAGACGTCGACGCCGATGCCGCCGGGGTCGTTGTCGGCCGCCGTCACGATCGACTGCGAGTGCGGCGGGATGATCGCCTGCGGCCCGTTGATCCACTGCCCGTACGGGTTGTCCGACCCCTGCAGGATCATCGGGTCGTTCGTGTTGTTGGTGATCGTCATCGCGACGGTCGGGCCGGTGGCAGGCAGGGTGCCTGCGTTGGCGACTCCGGTGGTGGCGAGGGTGGTGCCTGCGATCGCGAGGGCGGCGAGCGGCAGGGCGGTGTAGCGGGCGAGACGGTGGGACGGGGTGGTGATCATGGCGTGAACTCCTTGTCGGGATTGACGGTCGAGGGTCGTGGGTGAGGACGGCACGGTCACGGGGTGCCGAACAGGTTGTAGGTGGCGGACATGTCGGGGTAGCCGGCGCGGACGGTCCGGTCGATGCCCCAGCGGCCGCCGCCGCTGACGCCGGTCCCGTCGAGGTCGACGCCGGGCCGGAAGTTGTTGGCCGTGAACGTGGCCTGGGCGCCGCCCGGCAACTGGTAGGTGACGTCGACGGTGCCGCCCGGTTCCTGCGTTGTGGCCGTGAGGATTTCGGTGGTGTGCGGCGGGATCATGTCGTGCGGGCCGGTGCTCCACCAGCCGAATCCGGACGACTGGTTCGCCAGATGGATCGGCACGTTCGAGTCGTTGGTGATGGTCATCGAGATGGTGGGAAGGGCGCTCGCGGTCGCGACCCCTCCGAACGCGACCGCGGCGCCGGTGGCCGTGAGGGCGGCTACGGGCAGTGCCAGGTACCGGGTGATCCGGCGGGTACTGGTCTTCATGGTGGGCTCTCCTGAGGTTCCGGGTGAGGGGTTGGTGCCTGTTCCGGCGATGGGACAACTGTGCGCCGATCGCACCCTCGGCTGCGTCCCCCGTGCGGACCGTGGGCCGGACGAATCGGCCGTCCCCCGATCGGGGGACGCCGCCCGGCGCGACTGCACCGCCCGAAACCCCGCGCCGGGCACGGCGGGCCGTGAGAGGGTGGGTCATGGCCGGTCAGGGGTCTGCGGGCACGAACGTGGCGAAGGTGCGGGTGATCGTCGGCGACGACCACCCGATGTTCCGTGAGGGCGTGGTCCGGGCGCTGACCGGCAGCGGCCTGGTCGACGTCGTCGGCGAGGCCGACGACGGGGCGGCCGCGCTGGAGATGATCCGCACCCACCGACCGCAGGTCGCCCTGCTCGACTACCGGATGCCGCACCTCGACGGTGCGCAGGTCGCGGCGGCGGTCCGGCGGGACGATCTGGGCACCCGGGTGCTGCTGCTGTCCGCGCACGACGAGTCGGCGATCGTCTACCACGCGCTGCAGGAGGGGGCGGCCGGGTTCCTGCCGAAGGAGTCGACCCGGTCGCAGATCGTGACCGCGGTGCTCGACTGTGCCAAGGGGCGGGACGTGTTGCCCGCCGAGGTCGCGGCCGGGCTGGTCGGGGAGGTGCGCCGGCGGGCGGAGCCGGCAGGTCCCGCGCTGAGCGCCCGCGAACGCGAGGTCCTGGCCGGTATCGCCCGCGGGCTGAGCATCCCCGCGATCGCCGGGGAGTTGTACCTCGCGCCGTCGACGGTCAAGACCCACGTGCAGCGGCTGTACGAGAAGCTCGGGGTCTCGGACCGGGCCGCCGCGGTCGCCGAGGCGATGCGCCGGGGGCTGCTGGAGTGACCGATCGGGCGCCGGCGCACGTCGACCGCCGTGCGCACGTCCGCACCGCCGACCCGACGCCGACCCGGGCCGGCCTCGCCGGCGCTGCGGGTCGCGAGCGCCGGTGCGGCGTCATCGCGGATCCGGTGCGGCGGAACCCGGGTCGAGGTCAGCGCCCCCTGAGCGGGCTCCGGACGGCCGCGCCGCGCCGGGCCCTCACGCGCCGGTCACCGGACATCCGGACCCCGGCGATCTGGTGACGAAGTTCGGCCGCACGTCGAGATCCGGCGGGTCGTACAGGCGGTGGAACGTCGGCGTCAGCGAGGCCGACATCGGCGGATTCACCCACGACCAGTCGGTGGGGCAGCGCCGGCCCGCGGCCTCCTCCCGTTCGACGAAGTCGACGAACTGTTCGGCGACGGTGTGGTGGTCGACCATGATCACGCCGGCCTCCCGGAAGCTGTGGATGACCGCCCGGTTCAGCTCCACCAGCGCACGGTCGCGCCAGAGGGTGCGGTTCGAGCTGGTGTCCAGCCTCAGCTTCTTCGCGATCGTCGGCAGCATGTCGTAGCGGTAGGGGTCGGAGAAATTCCGCGCCCCGATCTCGGTGTTGACGTACCAGCCGCTGAAGGGCGCGCACGGATACCGCAGCCCGCCGACCTCGAGGTCCATGTTCGCCACCGCCGGAACCGCGTGCCACTTGAGGCCGAGGCCCGCGAACCACGAGTAGTTCGGATGCGAGAGGGGCACCTCGAGCACCAGGTCGCGTGGCACGTCGAACCAGCGCAACGGCTCGTCCGGTGTCGAGATCAGCAGGGGCAGAACGTCGAAGCGGGTCCCCTCGCCCCGCCAGCCCAGCCGGGTGACCGTCTCGGTGATGTCGACGTGCGCGGGATCCCCGGTCACGGTGCCGTCCGCGTTGCGGTAGCCGGCGTAGCGGATCAGCTGGGGGCTGACGATCCGGAACTCGCGGCCGTCGGGCAGCGGGCGCGGCCCCACGGTGATCACGGACTGCAGGGCGCCGCCGTTCGTCGCGACCCGCAGGTGCTCCCAGCACGCGTCGGCGAGCTGATCGGCGGTGACGGCGTCGCGGGCGTCGATCAGCTTGAGCGTGCGCCAGTGCTTGCGGCCGACGCAGCGTGCGTGGTTGCGCCACGCGAGCTTCGCGCCGACGAGCAGTTCCTCCGCGGTGTGGTCGTAGCCGCCGGTGAGCGCGAACTCGTCGAGTGCCTGTCTGCCGCGGGTGGGCGGAAGGTGTGCGAGCTCGGGGAGGGCGAAGAACTCGGCGCACTCACGCAGCCGCGCTTCCACCTCGTCCACCGCCCCCGGCGGGGGCGCCGTTCTCGCCTTGTCCAGGTGGTCGTCCCCGACGACAGTAGTCACGACTCCGAAGTCCTTTCGTACGCGGTACAGCAGCACCTGTCGCCCAGCCTAGTGGGCTCGCTCACATGCGCTCGGCCGGTGACCGGACCCCGGTGGCCTTCTGCTACGGGGTTCGCTTACACTTCCTCGAACCCATCGGCGGCCGCCGAGTCTGCGCTCTCTCGGGACGCCGACTGGTCGTCGTTCGTGCTCGGAACGGGGACTGTGCGGTGGACGCAACGAAGATCTCGCTTGTCCGGACGACTTTCAAGGCCGTCGCGGCCGTCGACGACGGCCCGGAACGACTGGCGCGGTCGTTCTACGCGATCCTGTTCTCGCACTACCCCGCGACCCGTGAGTTCTTCCCCGCCGCAATGGACGTCCAGCGGGACCGGCTGCTGAAGGCCATCGGCTACGTCGTCGAGAATCTCGAGGACGCCGAGCGGATCCTGCCGTTCCTCGCCCAGCTCGGTCGTGACCACCGCAAGTACGGCATCACCGACGAGCACTACATCGCGGTCGGCAACGCCCTGATCACCGCGCTCGAGGACTTCGCGGGCAACGAGCTGTGGACGGACGAGGTCGACCTCGCGTGGCGCGAGGCGATCGCCCTGATCGCGTCGGTGATGATGGAGGCCGCGAACGCCGAGTCCGGTCCGCCGACCCGGGTGGGCCGCGTCGTCGAGCACAAGCAGATCCTCCGGGACGTGGCCGTCGTCCGACTCCAGCTCGATCGCCCGATGCAGTACGGCGCGGGCCAGTACGTCAGCGTCAGCGTGCCCGGCCGGCCGCGGATGTGGCGGTACCTCTCGCCGTCGATCCCGTCCAACGGCGAGGGCCAGATCGAGTTCCACGTCCGCCGTGTCGCGGGCGGGTGGGTCAGCCCGGCGATGGTCGGCCAGACCCGGTTGGGGGACGAGTGGCTGATCTCGTCCCCGCTCGGCGCGCTCGGTGTGGACCGGTCCCGCAACCGGGATCAGCTGATGATCGCCTCGGGCACCGGGATCGCCCCGCTGCGGGCCCAGGTCATGGAAATGGCGATGCGCGGCAACAACCCCCGGGTGCACCTGTTCGTCGGCGGCGTCTACCCGTGCGACCTCTACGACCTCGAGACGCTGTGGCAGCTCGCCCGGACCAACCCGTGGCTGACCGTGATCCCGGTGTCCGAGGAGGACACCAACCCGTGGTGGCATCTCGACCCGACCCCGGTCGCACCCCCCGGCATGCACGAGCGGCTGACCGGCAAGCTCGGCGCGGTGGTCGCCGCGTTCGGCGCCTGGGAGGACCGCGACATCCAGATCGTCGGGTCGCCGTCGATGGTGCAGGCCACGAAGTACCGCCTGCAGGCCAAGGGCACGCCGGTGGAGAACATCCGGCACGACCCGCTGCTCTGAGCTCGGGCATCGCCCCCGACCGCTGACTGGGAAAGCCACACCGGCTGGTCCGGTCAGCGGGAGAGGTGGTAGGCGGTGGTATTGCATCCGCCATAGCGTCTTTCGCAGATAACCTTCAGCGAAAGGCAGGCATCGTGAACGCCACTTCCCCAGCGACCAGCGGAACCGTGACCGCAGAGGTCGACGTAGCGGTTGTCGGAGCCGGGTTCGCCGGCCTGTACGCCCTGCACAAGCTGCGTGGCGACGGCCTGACGGTCCAGGTCTTCGAGGCCGGTGACGGCGTGGGCGGCGTCTGGTACTGGAACCGCTACCCCGGTGCGCGCTGCGACGTCGAGAGTGTCGACTACTCGTACTCCTTCGACCCCGAGCTCCAGCAGGAGTGGAACTGGAGCGAGAAGTACGCCACCCAGCCGGAGATCCTGAAGTACGTCAACCACGTCGCGGACCGGTACGACCTGCGCCGCGACATCAAGTTCGGCACCCGGGTCACCGACATCGTGCTCGACGAGCAGACGCTGCGCTGGGACGTGCGCACCGACGCCGGTGACGCGGTCTCCGCGCGGTTCATCGTGCTCGCGGTCGGCCCGCTGTCGAACGCGAACATCCCCGCGATCGAGGGCCTCGACTCGTTCGAGGGCGGGCTGTACCACACGGCGCACTGGCCGCACGAGGGCGTCGACTTCACCGGCAAGCGGGTCGGTGTCATCGGCACCGGCTCCTCCGGCATCCAGACCATCCCCGAGGTCGCCAAGCAGGCCGAGCAGCTGTACGTGTTCCAGCGCAGCGCCAACTACAGCGTGCCCGCAGGCAACGTCCCGCTCACCGACGAGGACCGGGCCGCGCACAAGGCGAACTACGAGGAGCGGCGGCGGCTCTCGTTCGCCAGCGGCGGCGGCTCCCCGCACCTGGCGCACCCGAAGTCGGCGCTGGAGGTCTCCGAGGAGGAGCGGCGCGCGGCCTACGAGAAGCGGTGGCAGCTCGGCGGCGTGCTCTACAGCAAGACCTTCCCGGACCAGGTGACCAACCTCGAGGCCAACGACACCGCCCGGCTGTTCTGGGAGGAGAAGGTCCGCGCGGTGATCGACGACCCGGAGGTCGCCGAGCTGCTGATCCCGAAGGACCACGCGATCGGCACCAAGCGCATCTGCACCGACGCGAACTACTACCAGACCTACAACCGCGACAACGTGACGCTGGTGAACCTGAAGGCCACGCCGATCGAGAGCATCGACGAGACCGGTCTGCAGACGTCCGGCGAACACTACGACCTCGACGCGCTGATCCTGGCGACCGGGTTCGACGCGATGACCGGGTCGATGGAGAAGCTGAACATCGTCGGCCGCGGCGGGGAGACCCTCAAGCAGGCCTGGGCCGAGGGCCCCAAGACCTACCTCGGGCTCTCGGTGGCCGGGTTCCCGAACCTGTTCAACATGACCGGCCCGGGCAGCGTCTCGGTGCTGGCGAACATGGTGCTGCACTCCGAGCTGCACGTGAACTGGGTGGCGGACGCCATCGCCCACCTCGACGAGCGGGGAGCGGTCGCGCTAGAGGCGCGTCAGGAGTCGGCCGACGCATGGGTCAAGGAGTGCTCCGACCGCGCCGAGGCGACGCTGATGCCGACCGCGAACTCCTGGTACCTGGGCGCGAACATCCCGGGCCGGCCGCGGGTGTTCATGCCGTTCCTCGGCGGGTTCGGTGTCTACGGCGACCTCATCGCCAAGGTCGCGGCCGACGGCTACACGGGCTTCGACGTCGTCGCGGCGGCCGAGTGACCTTACGGCACACCAACAGGCGGTACAACACCTGATCGGCTACAGCGGAGAGCCGTGACACCGACGAATGCCGGGCGCCCCCTCGGGGGAGCCCGGCATTCCGGCGTTTCCGCAGCGTGACCGCTGAAACATGTTGCAATTCCGGGTTATTCGGGTTCCCAGCGGGCGGGAAGGTGATTGACGTTATCTGGGTCACACCTTTAGGCTCCGTGCCAAGCAAATGCTTGCTTAATGATCCGAGGAGACCTGAATGAAGAATCGGCACGCCGCCCTCGTGGCCGCTCTCGCCGTGTCCGCGGTCGCGCTCGCCGGCTGCTCCGGCTCGACCTCCGAGGCCGAGAACACCGCCGACGGCCCGTACCGGGTGCTCATCACCGGTGCGGTCAGCGGTCAGGGCGCACTGGCCGCGAACTCGCAGACCTCCATCCTGGCGGCCAAGGCGGGCGCCGAAGCGGTCAACGCCGCCGGCGGAATCGGCGGTCGCCAGGTCGAACTCACCGTGGTCGACGACGGCGGTGACGCGACGAAGGCGGTGTCGAACCTGCGAGAGGCGGTCGCGTCCGGCAAGAAGCCCGACCTCTACCTCAACTCGGGTCCCTCGACCGTCTCGGCGGCCACCCTGCCGATCCTCAAGCAGAACAAGATTCTCTCGTTCAACGTCGGGCCGACCGAGAACTCCTCGAACCCCAAGGATTTCCCGCTCAACTTCGATCTGTCCCCGGGGCCTGCGGACAACGCGGCGGCGATCGCGAGCTACGCGAAGAGCAAGAACTACCAGCAGGTCGGCGTCATCCACGGCAGCAGCGCGTACGGCGAGGTGTTCGGCAAGGCGATGACCTCCGCCCTCGCGGCCGAGGGCGTCAGCGCCACCGGCTCGGAGGAGTACGACATCGCGGCGCTCGACATGACCGCGCAGCTGCAGTCGCTGAAGAACAAGGGCACCCAGGCTCTGGTCGTCGATGCCTACGGCGCGCCGCTCGGCTACCTGCTGACCAGCCTGCAGCGGCTGGACTGGAACATCCCGCTGATCGGCAACACCTCGGTCGCCGGCACCGCGCTGGTCGCCAAGCCCGCCCCGGAGGGCGTGCTCGGCACCCCCGCCACCGCGAACCTGGTCATGCAGATGTACCCGAGCACCGTGTTCGACGCCAACGACAGCGCCGTGAACGCGATGGTCGATTCGATGGCCGCGAAGGGACAGATCCCCTCGACCCTGATCCTGGCCGACAACTACGACCCGTTCGGTCTGGTCGCGGCGGCCGCGGAGAAGGTGGGGTCGTCGGGTGACCCGCAGAAGCTGGCCGAGGCGTTGGAGAACCAGGAGGTGCTCGACAACGCCAAGACCGCCTTCCTACCGCGCTACCACTACTCGGCGGAGTCTCACGCCCCGAACCTGGGCGACGGGGTCAACAAGTTCGTGCCGCCGAGCAAGCTGCTCAACGGCCAGTACGGCAACCCGGCCGCCTGATCGCTGAATTCGACTGAGGGTGCGGCCGCCGAGCGGCGGCCGCACCCTCGGGAGGAGTGGAGAACATGACCATTCTCTGGTCAGGCCTGGCGCTCGGCGCTGTTTACACGCTGGTGGCGATCGGCTACAACATCGTTTTCGTCTCGTCCAACACCTTCAACTTCGCGCAGGCGCAGCTGATGATGGTGGGCACGTTCGTCGCGTACACCGGACTCGTTACCCTCGAACTGCCGGTGCTCGTCGTCGCCGTGATGGCGACGGTCACGGTGATGATCCTGGCCGGCCTCGAGGAGATCATCGCGGTCCGGCCGGTGCACGACCATCAGAACCAGCTGGTCACGACCCTGGGTGCCGCCACCCTTATCGGCGGTGCGACACAGCTGATCTGGGGCAACGAACCGCTGACCGTGCCGTTCTTCGGGTCGAACGATCCGATCACCCTGCTCGGTGGGCGCACCTATCCGGTCGAGATCGCCCTGCTGGTCCTGGCGACGGTCCTGGTCGTCGTGCTCAGCCAGTTCAGCAAGAAGACCGTGACCGGGCTTGCGCTGCTGGGTATCTCGGAGGACCGGGAAGCGGCGATGCTGCGCGGGGTCAACGTCCGTGCGCTGGCGCTCGGTGCGTTCGCCGCGTCGGGCGCGCTGGCCGGGTTCCTCGGACTGTTCGTGGGGCCCAAGACCTTTGCGGTGGCCACGCTGGGGTCCGCACTCGCGATCAAGGGCTTCGTCGCCCTGGCGATCGGCGGATTCGGCTCGCTGCCGGGCGCTCTCGTCGGTGGTCTCACCGTCGGCCTGGTCGAGTCGTACGCGGCCCTGGAGCTGGGCAGCCAGTACAGCAACATCGCGGTGTTCGTGGTCCTGATCGCGATCCTCATGGTGCGGCCGGCCGGTCTGTTCGGCCGGGTCCGCGAAAGGGTGGTGTGAGATGACGATCTGGCGTTCGCTGCGTGCGGTGCCCAGCTGGGTGTACCCGCTCGCCTGCGGGATCCTGATCCTGCTGCTGCCCACCCTGGGCATGGGATTCGCGATGACCCGGCAGGTGCAGCTCGCCTGCATCCTGGCGCTCGTCGTCAGCGGCCTGAGCCTGAGCCTCGGCTACGCGGGTGAACTCGCGCTCGGTCAGGCCGCGATGTACGCCGCCGGCGCCTACACGGCCGGGCTGATGTCCATCGCGGGGTACACCGACATCCTGTTGCAGCTGGTGGTCTCCGGCCTCGTCGCCCTCGCGGTCGGCCTCGTCACCGGCATTCCCGGTCTGCGCCTGGGCAGCTGGTCGCTGGCGATGACCTCCTTCTTCCTGGTTCTCCTCGTCCCGGACATCATTGCGGTGTTCGGCGAGACCACCGGCGGCCGCAACGGACTCAGCGGCCTCGAGCCGGCGACGCTGTTCGGTCAGCTGCTCGACTCGGACCAGTTCTACATGGTGGTCGTGCTCGTCGCGATCGCCTGGTTCACGGTGATGCGCAACCTCGTCGTGTCGCGGCACGGCATCGCATTCCGCACGCTCAAGCAGAGCCCGGTGCTGGCCTCCTCGGTCGGTGTCTCGGTGTTCCGGATGAAGCTGCTCGGCTACGCCATCGGTGCGTTCCCGGCCGGCCTCGCCGGTGCGCTGTTCGCGAACATCGACCTGTACATCTCGCCGGAGGCGTTCGGATTCACGTTCGCCACAGCGGTTCTCGCCGCCTGCATCCTCGGTGGTGCCGCGAGCGTCTACGGTGCCGCCGTCGGTGCCGCGATCATGCAGCTGGGCCCCAACCAGTCCGCAGACTTCCAGGAGTACGCGCTGGTGTTCTACGGCGGCTTCCTCATCGTCGGCGGTGTGCTGCTCAGCGGCGGCCTGGCCAAGCTGGCGAAGGCGGGCCTCGCGCGGCTGGACCGGGCGGCCGGGCTGACCGGCGCTCGGGAGGCCGAGCCCGACGCACCGCGGCAGGCCGTCGACCCGATGGCCGGGCAGCCGCTCGTCGTGGACGGCATCTCGAAGGCGTTCGGCGGCAACCAGGCCCTCAGCAACGTGCAGCTGCGGGCCGAACCCGGCGAGGTGACCGCGCTGATCGGGCCGAACGGTTCGGGCAAGACCACCACGCTGAACATGATCTGCGGCTTCTACAAGCCCGATTCGGGACGAATCCTGATCGGGGACAGCGAAGTCCAGGGCCTGTCCCCGGACCGCGTCGCGCGAGTCGGCGTCGCGCGCACGTTCCAGACGCCGAACGTCCCCGAACACGTGACGGTGCTCGAGGCGGTTGCCTCCGGCCGCTACAGCACCGACCGCGCATCGATGTTCTCGACCGTGCTGCGGTTGCCCCGTTTCCGCAAGGTCCGCGCGGCCGACATCGCCGAGGCCGAGCGGGCGCTGGCGATGGTGGGGATGTCCCACCTGGCCAACGAGACCGCGACCGCGCTGCCGCTGGGCATGCGTCGGCTGCTCGAGGTGGCCCGCTCCGTCGTCGCCAAGCCCGGGGTGCTGCTCCTCGACGAGGTCGCATCCGGACTCGACGAGGACGAGGTCGAGCGGCTCGCCGACCTGATCCGCGACCTCCGGGACGCCGGTGCGACGGTTGTGCTCGTCGAGCACAACTTCCGGCTCGTGCTCTCGCTCGCCAACCGCATCGTGGTGCTCGCCCAGGGCACCGTGATCGCCGACGGCAGCCCCGCCGAGATCGAGCAGAACCCGCGGGTTCTCAGCGAGTACCTCGGCGTGAGCGTCGAGGAGACCGGTGCGCGCACCATCGCCGACGAAGAGGCCGCCATCTCCGAAGAGGTGAAGTCATGACTGGCACGGAACCCCTGCTGAGTGTTCGGAACCTGGAGTCCGGCTACGGCGACCTCCGGGTGGTCTGGGACGTTTCCCTGGACGTCTGGCCGGGCAAGGTGACCGCGCTGCTCGGGCGCAACGGTGCGGGCAAGACAAGCACCCTGCGCGCGATCTCCGGGTTGAACAAGGTCTCCGGAGGATCCGTCGAGTTCGACGGCCAGGACATCGCCAAGTTGCCCGCGCACCAGCGGGTACGGCGCGGCATGGCGTACGTCCAGGAGGGCAAGCGGGTCTTCCACCGGCAGACCGTCGAGCAGAACCTCGTCCTCGGTGGGTACGTCCGCCGGATGCGGCGGTCGGCGTTGCGCAAGGAGGTCGAGCGGATCTACGACCTGTTCCCGATCCTCGGCGACAAGCGTGGCCTGCTCGCCGGCTCCATGTCCGGCGGTCAGCAGCAGATGCTGGCGATCGGGCAGGCTCTGATGGCCGAGCCGAAGCTGCTGCTGCTCGACGAACCGTCCGGTGGCCTCGCCCCGGTCATCGTCAACGAGGTGATGGAACGGGTGCAGGTGCTCAAGGAGGCCGGCCTGGCGGTGCTGCTGGTCGAGCAGGCCGTCGAAGCCGCGATGAGCGTCGCGGACCACGTGACCGTGCTCGACATCGGCAAGGTCGTCATGGACTCCGACGCCGAGGGCATCGACGACCTCGAGGTGCTCAAGGACGCCTACTTCGGCCGCGTCTGATCACCTGCCCCACCGCATCCATCGAACGGGGCTTCCTGGCTCGATTTCGGGTCCGAACCGAGCCAGGAACCCCTGTTCCAGTCATCGAGGCGCGAGGAAAGGGACCTGATGCCGTCGTATGTGGAGCCACCGGCACCGGCGACCGGCTCCGTCGAGGAGCGGTTGACCGCGGTCGAGGACACTCTCGCGATCCTGCGTCTCGAAGGTGCCTACTCGCCGTCCTGGGACTCCGGGGACGCGCGGGCGTGGGCCGAGCTGTTCTGCGAGGACGGCGTGTTCGAGGTCGTGGCCGTCGGTGACGCCCCCGCTCTCACGATCCGGGGCCGCGACGAGCTGCGCCGCTTCTGCGCCGAGTTCACCGCGCACACCACCGGAATCCATCTGCTCAACACCCCCGCGATCGCCGTCGACGGTGACACCGCCTCGGCGCGAGTGCATTTCGAGTTCCGCTCCGGATTCCAGAGCGACACCGAGACCCGGCACGCCCACGTCGCCGGGCACTACACCGTCGAGTACCGGCGCACGCCCGAGGGCTGGCGGATCAGCCGTCGGCGCGAACAGGCCGTGCGACGCGACCGAGGCTTCTTCCATTCGTACTGACCGCCCGGCCGGGGAGTCGCGACGAACGCACACCCCGGCCGCGGACCGAACCGGGCTCTGCTGGTCGTTACGCAATGAAATGACAAAAAAATGCCGCCACGACATCGGGTGCGTCGCGCCGAGCGGGGGCGTGTCGCCGAGCCCTCCCGCCACACGGGCGGGAGGGCTCGGCGGCGTGCTCGTCAGACGAGTGCGGAGGTGTGGTTCGACTCCCAGAGTTCGATCACCGGTCCGAACTCGGCGAGGAACGCGGTGACGTGCGGCGTCGAGCCGTGGTCGTCGAGCGCCTGACGCGACTCCCAGTGCTCGAAGCACAGGAACAGCGACGGGTCGTCGTGGTCCCGATAGAACTCGTAGGTGACGCAGCCGGGTTCGGCGCGGGTCGGCTCGACCAGGTCCAGCATGGCGCGTGCGGCGCGGTCGGCCGCCTCCGGCGCGACCTTCACCCGGATGAATGCGGTGTGCACGTGACTTCTCCTGTCGTGGTGGAAGTTCAGGCCGGCGTGTTCATCATGTCGACGTACTTGCGGGGCAGATCCGCGGCGGCGATCTTCGTGACGCTCACCGGGCCGGACTGGTACGAGTCCTCGCCCTGGATCAGGCCGTTCTCGTCGACCGGCCACAGGATCAGCTGCCGGTTCACGACCAGGTAGTCGGCCGACTCGTCGTCGACGTCGAGTCCCGTCGACGCCGCGTACGCGCCCGGGTAGACCTGTTTGAGGAAACCCTCGGTCACCACGCAGTGGTCGTCGACGACCAGGCGGTCCAGCTCGAACTCCAGGACGTTGGTCTGCGTGCCGATGAACCAGCTGTAGTAGTCGCGGACACCGTTGGTTCCCTTCGGGCCCACGTCCTGTCCGGAGTTCCAGAAGTGGTACGCCGGCTGCGGACTCAGGGTGGCCATCAGCGCGTCGAGATCGGGACGTTCCTCGGCCTGCATGTGCTCGAGGACCGCCGAGAGCACGACGCGGTGTCGCGGATTCGTGGTCTCGTCCAGCCTGCGCTGCAGCACCTCCCAGGTGCGGCTCGGATCGATGATCGCCATGTCGATGTCCCTTCCCGGATCGGTGACGCTTCACTGTCACGTCGAATGCTTCCGGTGCGCGCCGTTCGAGTCAGCCGACACCCGTAGGCGGATCGGGGTGGGCGCTCCGACGCGTGTCGGGTGGCCCGGCGCCGGCCCGGCGACCGGCAGCCCTCGGCTGCGGTGCGGGGAGGCCTGCACCGCGGTGGGTCACGGATCGGGCGCGCACCGGCCGTTGTCCAGTTCCGCTGCCGTGAGCGCGATCCGGCGGACCATCAGCGCGAGCATCGCCTTGAACCGGTCCAGGGGATCGTCGAGGTGCCACCCCATTGCCCGCTCCACCCGCGCCAGCCGGGCCGCGACGGTGGTGTGGTGGACGTGCAGTTCGTTCGCGGTCCGGCGCAGCGAGCCGTACATACAGAACGCTTCGAACGTCACGATGTCGACCCGACCCGACGCCGTGCCGGCCAGCGCGTCGAGGGCGCGGACGTCGGGGTCGGCGCGCAGCCGCTCCGCGGGCAGGTCCGCGAGCAACCCGAGCGACCCGATCCGGTCGTAGGCGATGCACCGTCGTCCGTAGGCCGTCGAGGACGCGAACCGCAGCGCGCGGCGGGCCTGGCGCCAGGATTCGGGTGCGTCCGACGCCGCCACACGGCTTCCGATTCCCACCCACGGGCCTTCCGCATTCGGCACGAGAGCGGTTGCCGGATAGGTGGTTTCGAGGGTCCGGTGCAGCGCGACCGCGTCGAGTGCGGTATCGGCGGTCTGCAGCACCACCGCGGTGACCGTGCCGAGCCGGACCGTGTGCACGACACCGGCAGGCAGCGCACCCCGCACGACGTCAAGTGCCCGCGGGGCCGGTGGCAGGCCGAGCGGCCCGGCCACCGCGAGGACCCGCAGCGGTCGCGCCGAGTCGAAGCCGAGCAGGCGCAACGCCCTCGTGCGGTCCTCGATCCCGTGTCGCGACGACAGGCTCACCTCGAGCAACGCGGGGTCGCCGAACCGTGGCGACGGGCCGACGGACCCGGCGGTGAGGGTGAGGGTGTGGCGAAGTCGCTGCGCGAGAACCCCGTCCAGCGGGTGTGCCTGCCCGGCGCGCTCGACACGGACGGTCGGTACGCCGTCGGTGATGCGGGCGGTCGGTTCGCCGTCGGGGGAGGGCAGTGGGTCGCCCGCCGCGTCGTAGCGCAGTCGGCGTCCGGACCAGGACGCCCACACCGGGCACTCGGCGACCAGTGCCGCGGACCGCACGAGGGTGTCCGGGCTCGCACCCGTCTCGGACAGTCGGTCGAAGTGCTCGACCAGCGCCAGCGCCGCCGCCGTGTCGTCGGGCAGATGCGACAGGCGCAGTCGACCGGGTTCCGGATCCGTCACGTCCGCTTGCCCTTTCCGTCCGGGGTCGAGAACCAGGGTGCCGGAGATCGGCGGCCGCGCACGCGGATCTCCCACTGCGCGGGAGCCGCCGTGTCCACCGGTGTGCACCCCGCCCTAGCGTCGGTGGCGACGGAGAGGAGAGCCCGATGTCGCGGATGGCGGGCAAGGTCGCGCTGATCACCGGAGCGGGCAACGGCATGGGTCGCGCGCACGCGTTGCGCCTGGCGCAGGAAGGCGCCGACATCGTCGCGCTCGACCTGCCGACGGCCGCCGACGATCTCGCCGAGACCGCCGGGCAGGTCCGTGCGCTCGGGCGCGGTGCGGTCGAGGCGTATGCCGACGTGCGGGACCTGACGGCGATGCGCGAGGCGGTCGCCGCGGGTGTCGCGGACCTCGGACCGCTCGACGTGGTGGTCGCGAACGCAGGCATCAGCAACAATCCCGGACCCGCGTGGACGATGGACGAATCCGTCTGGAACCTCGCCCTCGACGTCAACCTGACCGGTGCCTGGCACACCGTGACCGCGGCCGTCCCGGCGATGCGGGCGACCGGGGGATCGGTGGTCATCGTCAGCTCGACCGCCGGCGTGAAGGCGGTCGCGGGCGCCGCGCACTACACCGCCAGCAAGCACGCGGTGATCGGCCTGATGCGGACTCTGGCAAACGAGCTGGGTCCGAAGTCGATTCGCGTCAACGCCCTGCTGCCCGGTGCCGTCGGAACCGCGATGACGCTGAATCCCGCGACGTTCGCCCGGCTGCGGCCCGACCTCGAGAACCCGACCGAGCAGGACGTCGCGGAGGTGCTGAGCCGGAACCATCTGCTGCCGGTGCCGTGGGTCGACTCCGTCGACGTCGCGAACGCGCTGCTGTTCCTCGCGTCCGACGAGGCCCGGTACGTGACCGGAACCGAGCTGGTGGTCGACGCCGGCCTGACCCAGAAGGTGTGACATGAGGCTCGAGGGCAAGGTGGCGCTGGTGACCGGCGCGGCGCGGGGAATCGGTCGCGCGCAGGCGGTCCGGTTCGCGCAGGAGGGCGCCGACGTCATCGCCGTCGACGTGTGCGAGCGGGTGGACACGACCGTCACGCCACCCGCGGGTCCGGACGACCTCGCCGAGACCGCGCGACTCGTCCGTGAAACCGGAAGGGGCATCGAGACGTTCGTTGCGGACGTCCGAGACCGCGCGGCACTCGCCGCCGCCGTCGACGCCGGGGTCGCCGCGTTCGGCGGACTCGACGTCGTCTGCGCCACCGCCGGGATCACCTCGTCCGCGCCGGCGCTCGAACTGACCCCCGACGCCTGGCAGACGATGCTCGACGTCAACCTGACCGGGGTGTGGCAGACGTGCGCGGTGTCGGCGCCGCACCTGATCGAACGGGGCGGCGGGTCGATGATCCTGACCAGCTCCATCGCCGGGCTGCGCGGGCTCGTCGGGGTCGCGCACTACACGGCCGCCAAGCACGGTGTCGTCGGGCTGATGCGGTCGCTCGCGAAGGAACTCGCACCGCACGGGGTGCGGGTGAACACGGTGCACCCGACCAACGTGGACACCGACATGATCCAGAACGACGCGGTGCGGTCGAAGTTCCGGCCCGACCTGGACCACGCGCCGACCCGCGAGGAATTCGCCGAGGCCGCGGTCACCATGAACATGCTGCCGGTGCCGTGGGTCGAGCCCGTCGACATCGCGAACGCCTCGTTGTTCCTCGCCTCCGACGAGGCCCGCTACATCACCTCCGTTTCCCTCCCCGTCGACGCCGGATCCACCCGGCGCTGACGCACCGTCGGCGCCCGTCCGACGGGCTACCCTGAGCGCGACGGAAGGGGGCGGGATGGCCGATGCGAGCGGGATCCGGATCCCGGACCGGGTGCGGGCCGCCGTTGCCGCCGGGCGGCCGGTGGTGGCCCTGGAGTCCACGATCTTCACGCACGGGCTGCCCCGGCCCCGCAATGTCGAGGTCGCGCTCGATGCCGAGGCACGGCTCCGGGCGGCGGGCGTCGTGCCGGCCACGGTCGGCGTGGTGCGCGGGGTCCCGGTCGTCGGGTTGAGCACCGACGAGATCGACGCGCTCGGGACGGGCGAGCGGCCCGCGAAGCTCAGCGTGCGCGACCTTCCGGTCGCGGTGGCGCACGGGATCTCGGGTGGAACCACGGTCGCGGCCACCGCGCATCTGGCGCACCGTGCCGGCGTCGGGGTCTTCGCGACCGGTGGGGTGGGCGGCGTGCACCGCGGCGCACGGAGCACGTTCGACGAGTCCGCCGACCTGCTGGCGTTGTCGACGACGCCGCTCGTCGTGGTCAGCGCGGGTGTCAAGTCGATTCTCGACGTCGCCGCCACCCTGGAGCGGCTCGAGACCCTGTGCATCCCGGTCGTCGGATACCGGACGACGTCCTTCCCCGGTTTCTACGTCCGCGACAGCGGCTGTCGCGTCGAGCATTCCGCCCGGTCACCGCGGGAGGTCGCGGACATTGCCCGCGCCCGCGACGCGCTCGGTCTGAGATCCGCGGTGCTGCTTGCCAATCCGGTGGCGGAGGCGGCCCAGCTGGACCCGGCGGTCCACGCGCGGGTGCTCGCGGAGGCCGAGGAGCGCGCCGCGGCGGACGGCGTGGTCGGCAAGGACCTCACCCCGTTCCTGCTCGACCACTTCCATCGGGCCACCGGCGGTCGCAGTCTGGACGTCAACGTGGCGGTGTACCGGGGCAACGTCGAGCTCGCCGGGGCCGTCGCAACGGCCCTCGCCGGCGAGCGTTGACGACCTACCCGACCTGGATCGCGCCCGCGGGCGTGCCGGTGTCGACGAGGGCGCGGACCGTGGCCCGCACCATCGCCGGCGAGCCGACGACCAGAACCTGGTGGTCGACGTACGCGCCGTAGGAACTCACCACCTCGGCGAGGGTGCCCTGGATGTAGTGGTCCTCGCCGTATCCGTCGGCGCCGCGGACCCGCTCGTACCACTCGTCCCTCCAGCCCGGGTCCACGACCTCCTCGACCACCGGGATCACGGTCAGCCACTCGAGCTGCTCGTCGAGCAGCCACAGCATGTCCGAGGCGTACAGGTCGCGCGGGTACCGGCCGCCGATGAACAGGAACACCCGAGGCGGCTGCGGCCGTCGCATCAGGTCCAGGATCAGGGCGCGCAGCGGTGCCAGACCGGTGCCGCCCGCGACCATGATGACCTCGCGGGCGTCGGCGTCGACGGACAGGCGTCCGCTGGGCGCGCCGATCTGCCAGGTGTCGCCGACGGCGGTGTCGGTGACGATGGCGCCGCTGAGCCATCCGGCGGGCACCGCGCGGACGTGGAACTCCAGCTTGCCGTCCAGCGACGGTGGCAGCGCCGGGGAGTAGCGCCGGCCGAGGTTCGGGTTCTGCGGCACGATCACGCCGACGGACTGGCCGGCCGTGAACGGGACGAACTCGCCCTCGAGACGGACGACGGCGAGGTCCTCGCGCAGCCGGTGGTGCTGCACCACGGTCGCCGGCCACAGGTCCAGCTGTGGCTCGTGGTGCTGCTGATGCGCGTGTTCGGTGCCCATGCGCGAGAGCCTATGCGGCGGCGCCGCGGTGGTGCGCGCGCGGAGGGCGAAGCCGCACGAACGAACGAGTGCCTCTTGCGTAAATCTAGAACATGTGTCAGTTTTCGAACTAGGGTGAGACACACCACCCGAGGCACCGAGAACCGAGAGCGGAGAACAGATGACCACCGACGCCCTGCATCGGCCGCAGTTCCTGGCGGACCTGCTGATCACCGCGCTCGATCGCAACGCCGACCGTCCCGCGCTGTACCTGGGTGACGTCGTCCTGACCGGTGGTCAGATGCGGGACCAGATCAGCCGCTTCTCGCAGGCGCTCGCCGCGCAGGGGATCGGCAAGGGCTCGACCGTGGCGATGCTGTCGAAGAACCGGCCCGAGGTCCTGATCAGCGTCGGTTCGCAGATGATCCTCGGATGTCGCAACACCGCGCTCGCGCCGATGGGATCGGTCGACGACCACGCCTACATCCTCGGTGACGCCGAGATCGAGACCCTGATCTTCGACCCGACCGCGTTCGAGCAGCGGGCCGCCGAGCTCAAGGCCGCGGTCCCGAGCCTGAAGAACTTCTTCTCCCTCGGCCCGTCCGAGATCGGCGTCGACATCCTCGCCCTGGCCGAGGAGTTCGCCCCCGCGCGGCTCGTCGCCGCCGACGTCGACGGGGACGATCCGTCGAGCATGGTCTACACCGGCGGCACCACCGGCAAGCCGAAGGGTGTCGTGAACACCTTCGCCTCCGGCGTCACCCTGCCGCAGATCCAGATGGCCGAGTGGCAGTGGCCGGACGAGATGCGTTTCCTGGCCTGCACCCCGCTCTCGCACGCGGGCATGGCGTTCTTCGTCCCGACGCTGATGCGCGGCGGGTCGCTGGTGGTGCTGCCCGCGTTCGAACCCGCCGCCGTGCTCGAGGCGATCGAGAAGCACCGGATCACCGCGACGATGCTGGTGCCGACGATGATCTACATGCTGCTCGACCACCCGGACCTGGTGACCCGTGACGTCTCCAGCCTGCAGACCCTGTACTACGGCGCCTCGGCGATGTCGCCGGCGCGGCTGCGGGAGGGCATCGAGAAGCTAGGCCCGATCTTCTTCCAGTACTTCGGTCAGTCCGAGTGCGGCATGACGATCTCCGTCCTCCGCAAGGAGGAACACCTCGTCGAACCGTCGACCAGCGGCGACCTCGACCGGCTCGCGTCGTGCGGGCGGCCGGTGCCGTGGCTGAACGTCAAGCTGCTCGACGACGACCTCAACGAGGTTCCGCAGGGCGAGCTCGGCGAGATCTGCGTCCGCGGTCCGCTGGTGATGAAGGAGTACTGGCGCAAGCCGGCCGAGACCGAGGAGGCGTTGCGCGGCGGCTGGCTGCACACCGGCGACATCGCCCGCGCCGACTCCGACGGCTTCCTGTACATCGTCGACCGCAAGAAGGACATGATCGTCACCGGCGGCTTCAACGTCTTCCCGCGTGAGATCGAGGACGTCATCTCCGCGCACCCCGCGGTCGCGTCGGTCGCGGTCGTCGGTGTGCCGGACGAGAAGTGGGGCGAGGCGGTCAAGGCGTGCGTCGTCCTCCGCGACGGGCAGGACGTCGCCGCCGAGGAACTCGCCGCGATCGTCAAGGAGGCGAAGGGCGCCGTGCACGCGCCGAAGTCCGTCGACTTCGTCGACTCGCTGCCGCTGACCCCGATCGGCAAGCTCGACAAGAAGGCCCTGCGCGCCCGCTACTGGGAGGGCGCAGCCCGCGCGGTGTAGGGCACGGCGGCGTAGCGTTGCGCGGCATGGCGACGTACGTGCTGGTGCACGGTGCGGGCTCGGATTCCTCGTACTGGCAGTTCGTGGCGCCGATGCTGCGCGACCGCGGGCACGACGTGGTGGCACCGGACCTGCCCGTCGACGACGACACCGCGGGTCTGGTGCAGTACGCCGACCGGGTCGTCGACGCCGCCGCAGGCCGGCGCGACGTCGTGCTGGTGGCGCAGTCGATGGCGGGTCTGCTCGTCCCGCTGGTGTGTACGCGGATCCCCGTCGACCTGGTCGTGCTCGTCGCGGCCATGGTCCCTGCCGAGGGGGAGTCACCCGGGGACTGGTGGGCGGGCACCGGGCACCGGCAGGCCCGCCGCGACCTCGACCTGCGTGAGGGACGCGACCCGGATGCCGAATTCGACCCGGTGACAACGTTTCTGCACGACCTCCCCGCGGACGCCCTGGCCGTCGCCCTGGCCGGGGGTGCCCGGTCGCAGTCGAACACGCCGTTCGAGCGGCCGCTGCCGCTGCCGGCCTGGCCCGACGTCCCGACCCGCTTCCTGCTGTGCCTGCGGGACCGGTTCCTTCCGGCCGAGTTCCAGCGACGGCTCGTCCGCGAGCGGCTCGGAATCGAACCCGACGAGATCGACTGCGGGCACCTGCCCGCGCTGGCCCGGCCCGCCGAACTCGTCGAACGACTCGAGACGTACGCCGCCCGGACGACCTGACCGCAGCGGTTCGCCGGGACTAGGCTTCTCACCGGTCCGGCGGCGTGGACTCGCGGCCGGGGGAGAGGCGGTGGCAGCACGGTGCTGGCGGTGGGGACCGACGTCGTCGCGCCCCGCGACCCGTGCGTCCCACCAGCGTCGACGCCGACGGCACGGCGGGTCCTCGCGGTCGCGCTGCTGCTGGTCCTGGCGCAGACGATCACCCGCGGCGTGCTCGCCGTCGACGGGAACCTGTACTGGGACGACCTGATCCTGACCGGCCGCGCGACCGCGCTGCCGCTGCTGTCGCCCGAGTTCCTGTTCCACAACCACGACGGCCACTTCATGCCGGCCGCGTTCCTGACCGCCGGGGTGACGACGGCGCTCGCCCCACTGCAGTGGTGGGCGGCCGCGGCCACCCTGATCGGGCTGCAACTGCTGGCGGCGCTGGCGGTGTTGCGCGTGCTGTGGCTGCTGCTCGGTCCGCGCCCGGCGCTGCTCGCGGTGCTGGCGCTGTACCTGTTCGCGCCGTTGACCCTGCCCGCTTTCGCGTGGTGGGCGGCCGGGCTGAACTCGCTGCCGCTGCAGGCCGCCCTCGCGTGGGTCGCCGGCGACGCCCTGCTGCTCGCCCGCACCGGTCGGCGCCGCTATGCGGTGACCGGCACGGTCGTCACCGTGGTCGCCCTGGCCTTCTTCGAGAAGTCGGTGCTCGTGCCGTTCGCCGCATATGCGTTGCTCGCGCTCACGCTGCGTGTCGACGGTGTCGCCGCGCCGCTGCGCACGGCGTGGCGGGAGGGGCGCCGGCTGTGGCTCGCCGCGGCGGCCGTCGTCGCGGTGTGGGCGGCCTGCTACCTCGCGGTCGCCACGACCGGCATGCGTGTCCCGGCGCCCGCCGAGGCCGCGCAGTTCGCGCACCACGGAACGTCGCTGGGTGTGGTTCCCGCGATGCTCGGCGGCCCGTGGCGGTGGGAGCGGTGGCCTCCCGGGCCGCCGTGGGCGAACCCGCCCACGGGCCTGGTCGTGGCGGGCTGGATCGTGCTGCTCGGCACGCTGGTCGTCACCCTCCGTTGCACGCAGCGGACCGGGTGGGTGTGGGCGGCGGCGGCCGCGTACGTCGCGGCGTCCGAGGCCGCGATGATGCTCGCACGGTCCGGGCCCGGCACCACCTACGAGATCGCGCAGACCCTGCGCTACACCAGCGACGGCGCGGTCGTGTTGGCGTTCGGGTTCGCGCTGATCGTCCGGGCGCCGCGGCGGGCCGACGCCGGTCGGGTGGGCGCCGTCGCCCGGCACCTGACGAGGCCGGTCGTGGCGACCGCGATCGTCCTGGGCCTGGTGGCCTCGAGCCTGTGGTCGACCGTCACCTTCGCCCGCAGCTGGCACGACAACCCCGGAGCCGACTATCTGGCGACCGCCCGCGCCTCGCTCGCGGCGCATCGCGACGTCCCGCTGCTCGACCAGCCGGTGTCGTTGATGACGTTGCTGCCGGTGGCCGCGCCGTGGAACTCGGCCGCGCACGTCTTCGCCCCGCTGGCCGACCGCCCCGAATTCGCCTCCTCGACACCCGAGCTGCGAGCCCTCGACGAGTCCGGACGGCTGGTGGAGGCGACCATCGGGGCGGTGCGCTGGATCGGGCCGGGGACGGAGCCGGGGTGCGGCACCCGGATCGGGCAGGCCGGCGCGCCGGTGCCGCTCGACGGGCCGGTGATGATCTGGGAGTGGACCGCGCAGCTGAACTACTTCGCGTCCGTGGACGGAACCGTCGCCGTCGGCCTCGGCGCGGGTGAACCGGTGACGGTGCCGGTGCGCCGCGGGCTGAACCGCGCGTACGTGCGGATGTACGGCACCGGCACGGAGCTGTCGGTGCGGCCGCTGACCCCGGGGCTGGAACTCTGCGTCGGGGCCGGTCCGGTCGGGGTCGTGGTGCAGGGCACCGTGACGGTGCCCTGACCGGGTTGCGGGCGCCCGGGCACCGCACCGGATGCGGGCCCGGTCGCGGCGTCGGCCGGGCGAAACGCCTGGCCGGCCGACCCGGAGCCGGACGTCGTCGAAATTTGTCAGAGTTGAGCGGAACAGACTCAACATTTCGTGCGTTGGTCCGTATGACAACGCCGAACGGCCAGACCTAGGCTCGACGGCGATGAGATCTGTCGCCGTGACAGACGCGGCGACCTACGTCTTCCGAAGGGGTGACTCAGTGGACTCGTTCTCTCCGACCACCAAGACTCAGGCGGCGCTGACGGCCGCCCTGCAGTCCGCGTCCGCCGCCGGCAACCCGGACATCCGTCCGGCGCACCTGCTGACGGCCCTGCTCGACCAGACCGACGGCATTGCCGCGCCGCTGCTCAAGGCCGTCGGCGTCGACCCGACGGTCGTGCACCGCGAGGCGCAGACCCTGGTCGACCGGCAGCCGAAGGCGACCGGCGCGACCACGCAGCCGCAGCTCGGTCGCGAGGCGATCGCCGCGCTGACCGCCGCCCAGCACCTGGCGACCGAACTCGACGACGAGTACGTCTCCACCGAGCACGTCCTGGTCGGGCTCGCGTCGGGCGACTCCGACATCGCGAAACTGCTTGTCGGACACGGTGCGACGCCGCAGGCGTTGCGGGAGGCGTTCACCGCGGTCCGCGGCAGCGCGCGGGTCACCAGCCCGGACCCGGAGGGCACCTACCAGGCGCTCGAGAAGTACAGCACCGACCTGACGGCCGCGGCGCGGGCGGGCAAGCTCGACCCGGTGATCGGGCGCGACACCGAGATCCGCCGCGTCGTGCAGGTGCTGAGCCGGCGCACCAAGAACAACCCGGTCCTGATCGGCGAGCCCGGTGTCGGCAAGACCGCGATCGTCGAGGGCCTCGCGCAGCGGATCGTCGCCGGCGACGTCCCGGAGTCGTTGCGCGGCAAGACCGTCGTCTCGCTCGACCTCGGTTCGATGGTGGCGGGCGCGAAGTACCGCGGCGAGTTCGAGGAACGCCTCAAGGCCGTGCTCGACGACATCAAGAACAGCGCCGGACAGGTGATCACGTTCATCGACGAGCTGCACACCATCGTCGGCGCAGGCGCGACCGGTGAGTCCGCGATGGACGCCGGCAACATGATCAAGCCGATGCTCGCCCGCGGCGAGCTGCGTCTCGTCGGTGCCACCACCCTCGACGAGTACCGCCGGCACATCGAGAAGGACGCCGCCCTCGAGCGACGCTTCCAGCAGGTGCTCGTCGGCGAGCCGTCCGTCGAGGACACCGTCGGAATCCTGCGCGGGCTCAAGGAGCGGTACGAGGTGCACCACGGCGTGCGCATCACCGACTCGGCTCTCGTCGCGGCGGCGACGCTGTCCGACCGCTACATCACCTCCCGGTTCCTGCCGGACAAGGCGATCGACCTGGTCGACGAGGCCGCGTCGCGGCTGCGCATGGAGATCGACTCCCGTCCCGTCGAGATCGACGAGGTCGAGCGGAAGGTCCGCCAGCTCGAGATCGAGGAGATGGCGCTGACCAAGGAGACCGACGCCGCCTCCCAGGAACGTCTCGCCAAGCTGCGCGAGGAACTGGCCGACGACCGGGAGAAGCTCAGCCAGCTCAACGCGCGCTGGCAGAACGAGAAGCAGGCCATCGACTCGGTCCGCGAGATCAAGGAACAGCTCGAGGTGCTGCGCGGCGAGGAGGAGCGCGCCGAGCGCGACGGCGACCTCGGCAAGGCCGCCGAGCTGCGCTACGGCCGGATCCCGCAGCTGGAGAAGGAGCTCGAGGCTGCCGCCGCCGCGTCGACCGCCGCTTCCGACGGCGACGTGATGCTCAAGGAGGAGGTCGGACCCGACGACGTCGCGGACGTGGTCGCGGCGTGGACCGGCATCCCCGCGGGCCGGATGATGGAGGGCGAGACCGCGAAGCTGCTGCGGATGGAGAGCGAACTCGGCAAGCGGGTGGTCGGTCAGACCGAGGCGGTCCAGGCGGTGTCGGACGCGGTGCGCCGGGCGCGGGCCGGGGTCGCCGACCCGAACCGGCCGACCGGCTCGTTCCTGTTTCTCGGCCCGACCGGTGTCGGCAAGACCGAGCTCGCGAAGGCGTTGGCGGACTTCCTGTTCGACGACGAGCGTGCGATGGTGCGCATCGACATGAGCGAGTACAGCGAGAAGCACTCGGTCGCCCGGCTCGTCGGTGCACCTCCCGGCTACGTCGGGTACGAGTCCGGCGGCCAGCTCACCGAGGCGGTGCGGCGCCGTCCGTACACCGTGGTGCTGTTCGACGAGGTCGAGAAGGCGCATCCGGACGTGTTCGACATCCTGCTGCAGGTGCTCGACGACGGTCGTCTCACCGACGGCCAGGGCCGGACCGTGGACTTCCGCAACACCATCCTGATCCTCACCTCGAACCTCGGTGCGGGTGGTGACCGGGACCAGGTGATGGCGGCCGTGCGGGCGAAGTTCAAGCCGGAGTTCATCAACCGGCTCGACGACGTCGTGATCTTCGACCCGCTGTCGGAGGAGCAGTTGGAGTCGATCGTCGACATCCAGCTCGACCAGCTGTCGACGCGGCTCGCCGCGCGCAGGCTGACGCTCGAGGTCTCCGACTCGGCCCGCTTCTGGCTGGCGGTGCGTGGGTACGACCCGCTGTACGGCGCGCGCCCGCTGCGCCGGCTGATTCAGCAGGCGATCGGCGACCAGCTCGCGAAGAAGCTGCTCGCCGGCGAGGTGCACGACGGGGACACCGTCCCGGTGACCGTCTCCGGAGACGGGGACCACCTCGTGCTGGGCTGACGTCGACGCCGTGCGCGACCGCTCGCGATCGCGCACGGCCCGGGAGCTCTTGTCCGGCAGGGGAAAACAGCACAGGCGCACGGTCCGGGAGGGGGGATCGCAGACCGTGCGCCCGTGTTCTGTCGAGCGACCCGGCTATGGCTCGTGAGGGGCGAGGCCTAGGGGCCGGGTGCTCGGTGCGCCTCGGGCGCCTGGTCGAAACTATCGGCATCATTCGGCACAATGCAACGGCTCACGGCGACCGCGAATGAGACACATCTCACGTATGTCGGGACGCGACAAAGTGGACTTCGTGTGCGTGTCGAGGTGAGGCGGACGCCACACGCCGACTGATCGGCCTCGGTGTGCGTCTGAACGACTGTACAGTTCTTACCGCCGCGTAGGTAGGGGACAGAGCGCACATCAGGGGGCATACACAGTGGTGAGCAGGTCAGGTCGTCCACAGAAGACGGCGATGATCATCGCCCGGCGCATCATCGCGGAGATCGACCGCCGCGGCCTGCAGCCCGGGGACAGGCTGCCCGCGGAGAAGTTGATGCTCGACGAGTACCAGGTCGGCCGCGGCACCCTGCGGGAAGCGCTCCGCTATCTCGAACTGTCCGGTGCGATCTCGCTGAAGCCCGGACCCGGCGGCGGGCCCACGGTGGAGAAGCCGGACGCCTCGCACCTGATGAACAGTCTCGGCCTGGTTCTCCAGTTCGAGGGGGCGCCGTTCTCCACGATCGTCGAGGCGCGAGTCGGTCTCGAGCCGCCGATGGCCCGGCTGGCGGCCGAGCGGATCACCGACGAGCAGCGCGTCCTGCTCGCCGAATCGGTGGCGAAGATGGGGGAGAACCTCAGGGACCTCGAGGTGTTCCTCGAAACCAACAAGGCGTTCCACGACGTCGTCGCGTGGGCGTCGGGCAACGCCCTGTTCGGCCTCCTGATCGACGCGGTCGACGGCATCTTCGCCGGGGTGACACTGGGCGTGGAGTACCCGGCGCAGCGCCGGGCGAGGGTGCACGAGGCGCACACCGCCGTGCTCGACGCCATCGTCGCCGGCGACCCGGACGCCGCCGAAGAGGCGATGCGCGCGCACGTCCTCGAACTCGCCACATACCTGCGGAAGAAGTTCCCGGACGCGCTGGCGAAACCGATCACCTGGGACGCGATGCTGTAGTTTTCGCGCCCCTGGGAAGGCGAGAACCAGCGGTCGTCGTCCGACTCAGGTGGGTCTCAGCCGGCGCCACTACCCTGGACACCCGAACCGCACCCGAGACGGGGCGGACTGTCCGTTGGAGAGAGCAGGGCCGACAGATGAGCAACCCGGACGATCCGCGCAGGCCGGACGAGCGCACGCCCGACGGCACCGAGGCGCTGCCGGTCGGCCCCGATCCGACCGCCGAGTGGTCGAATCGGGGGTCGCGGCCGATGCCCGACCAGCCGACCGAACAGTTCGACGGGGCGCGGTACACCTCCGATCCGTACCAGGCGTACGGCGGCGTGCCCCCGGCCGAGCATCCGACGCAGGCCCACCCCACCCAGGCCTACCCGACGGAGGCGTACCCGACCCAGGCCTACCCGCCCCAGAACGGCGAGCAACCGACGCAGGCCTACCCGACCCAGGCCTACCCGCCCCAGAACGGCGAGCAACCGACGCGGGCCTACCCCACGCAGGGTTACCCGCCGCCTGCGGCGAACCCGACCCAGGCCTACCCCACGTACGAGTCGTACCAGGCGCAGCAGGCGGCGTACCCGACGCAGGCGTACCCGACCTACGACTCGCAGCAGGCTCCGAACCCGACGCAGGCGTATCAGCCGTACGAGGGATCCGGACCGACGCCGGTGGACGAGGAGAAGAAGGGGCCCGGCAAGGGTGTGCTGATAGCCGCGTTCACCGTGGCGGGTCTGCTGCTGGCCGCGGTCATCGGCTTCGGTGTGGCCCTGCTCGGGTCCGGGGGCACCGATTCCTCCACCGCATCGGCGCCGACCACGTCGCATGCGGCGGCCCCGACCACCCCACGCCCGACCACCCCGCCGCGCACCACGCAGCCGGAGATCACCCCGCCCGACCTGTCGCGGATCCCGGGTGGTGTCGGAGAGGCGATCGGCGCGGCCGGTGCCGCGGTCGGCAGCGTGAAGAGCAACGACGGGTCCACGCTGATCCTCGACGGCATCGGGGGTTCCCAAGTCACCGTCACCACCGACTCGTCGACCCGGGTGATCGCGCTCGGCGCGAGGTCGGTCGCGGACCTGAAGACCGGGGAGACCGTCCTGGTCCAGGGCGACCGCGGTTCCGACGGCACCGTCGCCGCGCGCGTGATCATCAGCACCGCCCTCCCGGATCTGGGGCGCGCGGGTGGCAACTGATCGCGACGACTTCGAGCCGAGTGCCGCGCGCGGGCGATCCGCTCGATATGGTTACGTGCAATGACGCTCATCTGGTTCGGACTCTCGGCGATCGCGCTCGCAGGCGCGATCGTGTTGCTGTACATCGACCGCAGTCGCCGTGAGCAGTACGGTCGCGTTCGGCAGATCTGGGCGAAGGCCCAGGGGTACATCTACAACGAGTCCGACGACCAGCTGCCGTCGAACTGGCACCGCGCCGCACTCGCGCGCCAGGAATACCTCGGTGCGGTCGACGTCGTCCACGGCACCCGCCGCGGTGAGACGTTCGTGCTGTTCGATCTGCCGGAGGCCGCGACGATCATCGCGGTGCAGCGGAGCGTCGGCTCGGACGTCGACATCGACCTGCGGCTGAAGTCGACACCGCCGCCGAAGGACTCCGACCTGAACCTGCTCGGTGCGATCGGTCCTCGGGTGGTGTTCGCGACCGATCTCGACATCGCCCGTCGCGTCTGCGATCAGCGGATGGTGACCTTCACCGAGACGGTGCCCCCGCAGGTGCAGATGCTGTGGAGCGAGGGTGACTGGACTCTCGGGTCGCTGCCGATCACCAGCACCGGGCGGGACTGGGACGCCGCGATCGACGCGGTGTCGCGGCTGTCCGGGATCCTGCACGTGCTCCCGCCGGTCACGGAACCCGCGAGCATTCCCGCCGACACCGCGCACGACCCGGGCCGGCCGCTGCCGCATCCGCTCGACCTGCGCGACGACTGACCGGCACTCCACTCGATCCACCGACCTCGGCCGGACGACCGCGGCTACGGGTGTGACGCACGGGGTCCGTGTGGCGTGAGTGGTCCGTTCTGAGTAGATTTCACGCACGTGACTGTTGTGGCGGTAGTGGTTGTTGTTGCCGTTGTTCTCATCGGGTGGGCCGCGGCGGTCGTCCGCCGGCTCCGCCGGTCCGAGGCGACCCTGGCCGCGAGCCGGCACCTGCTCGAGACCGAACTCACCCGCCGCTACGCACAGACCGACGGCCTCGTCTCCGCCGCCCGCGCGGCCGGAATGGACTCCGCGGTCGTCGCCCCGCTCGCCGGTGCCCGGTCGCTGGCGATCGGCGTCCGGGACCAGGGGCTGACGCTCGGTGAGCAGGCCGGGTCGGAGAACGCGCTCTCGGTCGCGCTGCACCGGGTGATCATCGAGGCACTGCACGAGCCGAAGCACAAGAACGACTGGACCATTCAGCGTCCGGTGCTCGACCTGCAGGTCACCGAGGAGCGGATCGCCGGGGCCGCACGCGTCTACAACGACCACGCCGCGCGGATCAACGTCCTGGTCGGGAAGGTGCCGGCCGGTGCGGTCGCCCGGATCCTCGGTGTGCACCGGGCGCCGCTGTTCGAGGCGACTCCGGTCGCCCTCGACATCGCCGACCCCGACGAGCCCGGCGTCGAGACGGTGCCGGCCGGCGAGGGCGCCGCGGTCTAGACCCGCCGCGCGGTGCCCTAGGCTCGTATGCCGACACCGCACGCGAGGAGGAGTGGTCGATGACCGAGAAAGCTGAGCTCGCCGGGCTCGTACGCGAGCTGGCCGTGGTGCACGGAAAGGTCACCCTGTCGTCCGGCAAGGAGGCCGACTACTACGTGGACCTGCGTCGCGCGACGCTGCACCACCGCGCCGGTCCGCTGATCGGCACACTGCTCCGGGAGATGGTCGCGGACTGGGACTTCGACGCCGTCGGTGGCCTCACGATGGGCGCCGATCCGGTGGCCCTGGCCGTCATGCACGCGGCCGGTCGGCCGATCGACGCGTTCGTGGTGCGCAAGGCGGCCAAGTCCCACGGCATGCAGCGGCAGATCGAGGGCCCCGACGTCACCGGCAAGCGTGTCCTCGTCGTCGAGGACACGACCACCACCGGCAACTCGCCGCTCACCGCGGTCAGGGCGCTGCGCGACGCCGGTGCGACCGTCGTCGGTGTCGCGACCGTCGTGGATCGGGCAACCGGCGCCGACCAGGTGATCGCCGCCGAGGGTGTCGAGTACCGCGCCCTCCTCGGCCTCGCCGACATCGGACTCTGACGCGGCACCGCCGCCCGTGAGTGATGTGTATCCCCACCGGGGTGAAAGTCGGTCACGGGCGGCGCAGCCGCCTATCGTGGGCCGGTGCCGATCCGCAAGACGACGACCACGCTCGCCGATGGTCGGGAGCTGATCTACTTCGACGACACCGCGCCGTACGTCGGCGGGACCGCGACCCGGGAACTGCGCGACAGCCGCGACCCGGCCCCCGTCGCCGTCACCGGGACGATGCGCTACGACGTGTTGACCGGGGAGTGGGTCGCCCTCGCCTCCCACCGCAACAGCCGCACCTTCCTGCCCGCACCCGACGAGTGCCCGCTGTGCCCGACCAGGCCGGGCCGGCCCGCCACCGAGATCCCCGCCGACGACTACGACGTCGCGGTCTTCGAGAACCGTTTCCCCTCCTTCGCGCTCGGCGCGCAGCCGCCCTCGCCCGAACACGTCGACGGTGAGGCTTTGTGGCCGCAGCGGGCGGCGGCGGGCCGGTGCGAGGTGGTGTGCTTCACCAGCGACCACGACCGCGGGCTCGCGCAGCTGCCGGTGTCGCGGGTGCGGACCGTGCTGGCCGCGCTGGTCGACCGGACCCGGGCCCTGTCCGCCCTCCCGGGGATCGCCCAGGTGTACTGCTTCGAGAACCGCGGCGAGGAGATCGGCGTGACGCTGCGGCACCCGCACGGCCAGATCTACGCCTACCCGGCACTGCCTGCCCGCACCGAGGCGCTGCTGCGGCAGTCGCGCACGCACCACCGGCGAACCGGACGGGTGCTGCTGCGCGACGTCCTCGACGCCGAACGGCGCGCCGGCACCCGGATGGTGATCGAGGCCGAGCACTGGAGCGCGTACGTGCCGGCCGCGGCGCGCTGGCCGGTCGAACTGCACCTGGCGCCGCATCGGGATGTCCCGGACCTGACCGAGCTGACCGACGACGAACTCGACGAACTCGCCGCCCTGTACCGCGACATCCTGACCCGGCTGGACCGCTACTTCGACGGCGTGACCGCGCTGCCGTACATCGCGGGGTGGCACCAGGCGCCGATCGGGGCCGACCGCGGCCTGGGTCGGCTGCACCTGCAGGTGTTCTCCCTGATGCGGGCCCCACATCGGATGAAGTTTCTCGCCGGCTCCGAGTCCGGGATGGGTGCCTGGATCTCCGACACCACCCCGGAGGCGATCGCGGCCCGCTTCCGGGCCGTCGCACCCGATCGGGGCACGCCGTGACGGACTGGCTCGCCGCGCTCTCCGATGCCGGTCTGGCCGACGCCGCGACCGCGCTGTACCGCGCCGAGTTCGGCGGCGAGCCCGACGGCGTGTGGGCGGCACCCGGCCGCGTCAACCTGATCGGCGAGCACGTCGACTACGCCGGTGGGCTGTCGTTGCCGATCGCGCTGCCGCACCGCACCGCCGTCGCGGTCCGCCGCCGCGGGGACGGGCGGCTGCGGGTGCGGTCGGGGTTGGCGCCCTGGGACGGCGCCGTCGCCGACGTCGCCCCGGGGAACCCGCCGGGCTGGGCCGCGTACCTGGCCGGGGTCGTGTGGGCGATGCACCGGGACGGTCTTCTGGGCAGTGACTTCGGAGTCGACGTCGCCGTCGTGTCCGCGGTCCCGATCGGGGCCGGGCTGTCGAGTTCGGCCGCTCTCGAGTGTGCGCTGGCGTTCGCCGTCGCCGACCTGGCGGGTCTGCCCACCGACGACCGCGGGCGGGCGCGCCTCGCGTCGTGCTGCGTGGCCGCGGAGAACGAGATCGCGCTCGCCCCCACCGGGGGAATGGATCAGGCGATCTCGTTGCGCGCCACCGCCGGTCACGCCCTGCTCGTCGACTCCGCGGACGATTCGGTGGCGCCGGTACCGTTCGACCTGGCGGGGCGGGGTATGGCGCTGCTCGTGATCGACACCCGGGCCCCGCATCGGCTCGTCGACGGACAGTACGCGCGACGCCGGACGTCGGTGGAGACGGCGGCGTCCTCGCTCGGGGTGTCCTCGTTGCGGGTCGCCGCGGACCAGGGGGTCGACGTCGCCGTGCTGGACGATCCCGAGCTGGTGCGGCGCGCGCGGCACGTCGTCACCGAGATCGGACGGGTGCGGCAGGCACAGATCCTGTTGGCGTCCGGTCGGTTCCGTGAGATCGGACCCCTGCTGACGGCGTCGCACGTGTCGCTGCGGGACGACTTCGACGTGTCGTGCCCGGAGCTGGACAGCGCCGTCACCGCCGCCCTGGGCGCGGGCGCGCACGGTGCCCGGATGACCGGCGGCGGATTCGGCGGCTCCGCGATCGCGCTCGTCGAGGCGTCCGACGTCGATCGGGTTGCCTGCGAGGTGTCGTCGGCGGCCCGGTCGCGCGGACTCGTCTCCCCCGCCTTCCTGTGCGTCGACGTCGCCGGCGGCCCCGCGACGCGTCTCCGCTGAGTCCCGATGCAGTGAACGGGGGTTCCTGTGCCGTCCGGCCCGCCGGATTGGCACAGGAACCCCCGTTCAACGGTGGAGGTGGGGGTCAGTCGGCGTCGCCGACCGTGAGGGCGGTGGCCTCCTCGATGCTGTGCGGAGCGGGGTCGTGGTCGTCGATGTGCGCCAGGACCCGGCGTCCGGTGGCCAGCACCGCGACCGCGGCGAGGGTGCACACCGCGCCGACCCAGAACGGCAGGTTCGCGTGGTGCTCGCCGAGCTTGCCGGCCAGCCACGGAGCCGCGGCGCCGCCTGCGAACCGGACGAAGCTGTACGCCGCGGAGGCGGTGGAGCGCTCGACCGGCGCGGAGATCATCACCGTCTCGGTGATCAGCGTGTTGTTGACGCCGAGGAAGAGTCCGGCGAGGACGACGCACGTGATCAGCACGGTCTTGTTCTCGGTGAACATCGCCATCACCGCGAGGTCGGCCGCGAACAGGGCGAGCGCCAGCATCATCATCGGCAGGGTGCCGAACCGGCGCTGCAGTCGCGGCGCCAGGAACACCGACGACACCGCCAACGCCACACCCCATCCGAAGAAGATGAAACCGATTGCGTACGTGCCCATGTCGAGTGGGAACGGGGTGTAGGCGAGCAGGGTGAAGAAGCCGTAGTTGTACAGCAGCGCGGTGATCGCGACGGTGAGCAGGCCGCGATGGCGCAGCGCCAGGAACGGTGCCGCCAGCGAGGTGTGGCCGGACTTCGGGGCGGGGGTGGCCGGGAGCATCACCACGATCAGGATGAAGGCGACGGCCATCAGCACCGCGACACCGAAGAACGGTCCGCGCCAGCTGATGTTGCCGAGCACGCCGCCGACCAGCGGGCCGGTCGCGATGCCGATGCCCAGCGCCGCCTCGTAGAGGATGATCGCCTTCGCGACCCCGCCGGAGGCGGCACCGACAATGGTCGCGAGTGCGGTGGCGATGAACAGGGCGTTGCCCAGGCCCCACCCGGCGCGGAAGCCGATGATGCCGCCGACGGTGTCGGACGTGCCGGCGAGCGCCGCGAAGACCACGATGATCGCCAGGCCGGTCAGCAACGTCCGCTTCGGCCCGATCCGGCTCGAGATGGCGCCGGTGACGAGCATCGCGACACCGGTGACGAGCATGTACGAGGTGAACAGCAGCGACACCTGCGACGGGGTGGCGTGCAGTTCCTCGCCGATGGGCTTGAGGATCGGATCGACCAGGCCGATGCCCATGAAGGCGATGACGCTCGCGAACGCGACCGCCCACACCGCCTTGGGCTGGTGCAAGAGGCTGGAACTCTCCGTCGTCGTGGGGGCCGTGGCGGTGGTGGTCACGGTCACCTCCTTTACGTGAAATAGGTTGGTGTCGATAATTTTTCGTTAGCCGCTGGTTCTCGGGTCCTTCAGGAACTCGCGGAGGTCGTGGAGGCTGCGGGACAGCCGTGCGATCCGCTCGGCGTCGAGGTCCCGCATGCGCTCGGCGAGGGATGCGCCGATGTCGTCGCGCGCCGCGGCGAGCCAGTGGTGGCCCGACTCGGTCATCTCGACCACGACGGCGCGTGAGTCGTCGGGGTCGCGCTGACGCCGGACCAGCCCCGCGTCGACGAGTTGCTTGACCAACGCGGTCGCGGTCGGCTGGGACGAGCTGTCGAGGCGGGCGATCTCGCTGATCCGCAGCCCGCCGTACTCCTCGAGGAGGGAGAGTGCGCGCAACCAGGGCCGGGGCCGGTCGCCGCCGGCGATCGACGACGCGAGGCGCGTCAGGCGGGACGCATTGGTGACCAGTTCCGCGAGGACGACGCGTAGCCGCGGGTCGGTGTCGTCTCCGGTGTGGGGATCGGCACTCGTCTCGGGGTCGTTGGTCGTTGCCACCCGGCAATTATTGCATAGGTAAACTATGTATGTAAACAGGCCGATGGGCCGGCTCCTACAGGTCCCGATCCGTGACCACGCCGCTCTGCATCGCCCGCTCGACGAGCCGCGCTCGCTTCGCGTTCTGCGGGAGATCCTCGACGGCGAACTTTCCGAACAGTGCCCGCAGGTGGGTCTTCACCGTCTCGACGGACAGGAACAGCCGGGCCGCGATCTGCTGGTTGGATGCGGGGTTGGCGTAGGTCGTGGGGCGCTTGTACGGGCGGCACAGTTCGAGCAGCACCGCGCGCTGCGCCTCGGTCAGTGACGTCCGGGTCGGCATCGCGTCGGCGACGCCGGTCATGTCGCCGCTGACGTTCTCGGGGAACCGGAACGTCAGCACCGACGACCCCACCCGGATGTGATCGCCGGACCGCAGCCGGCGCCGGCCGGTGATCCGCTCGCCGTTGACGAATGTGCCGTTGCGGGAAAGTCCGTCGTCGACGATGGTCCACTGCGCGGCGATCCGCTCGATCGTCGCGTGCAGGCGGGACACGTTCGTGTCCCAGTGCAGGACGACGTCGGCTTCGGGTGCCCGGCCGAGCGTGAGTTGCGGCCTGTCCTCCGGCAACGCCCTCTCGTGCGGTCGGCCCTCGAGGTCGGTGTAGCGGAGTGAGGGGAGGTACTCATGGTGCGGCACGGGATGATTCATGGCATCGGATCCGTCGGCGAACACTCTTCAGCCGTCGAGGTGCCTCCGGGTCGGAACCGCCTCGGCAGGCTCAGTCTAGTTCCGCGGTGGGCGTCGGGCCAGGGTCGTGAGGGGTGAACGATTTCCACCCCAGGGGCGGTGGTCCCGGTGATGCGCCCGGTGCACGCTGGTGTCGCACCGTGCTCGGGTGTGATCTCGAATGGTGAAGGAAGAGAACGGAAACCGAGGGCATCATGGCCACCGCATGCCGGAATCGCCGTCCGACGCTGTTGATCCCGCACATCGGGCGGGGCACACTGGAGCAACACAGCGCGGAGCTGAGGGGGTGGGGTGGATGAGGCCCCGAAGGACCCGGCTGTGGCGCGCGCTCGGCGCGGTGTTCGGACTGATGGCAGCGATCTGGATCGTCTCCGGTCCCGCCGTGCTCGCGCCCCAGGCCGGGGCTCGTGAAGCGGCCGGTCCGGGGCAACTCGGGCCGATTCCGGTCCCTCCGGCCCAGGCGTTCGTTCCGGGGCTCCCCGGTGGCGGCGGCATTCCCGGCGGCGACCTCCCACCGGGCGGCATCGTCCCCGAGGGCGGAGCGCCCGGCGGCGGTGGTCTGCCGCAGAACTCGCCGGGCACCTACGACTCGCCGGGCACCCACGACCGGCCCGACCCCGGGCCGGATCGTGGAGGCTCCGAGGGTCGTTCGCTCTGTGTCCCGGGCACCTCACCGGACTGTCCGGCACCGGATCCCGGGCCGATCTGCAACGCGGACAACAACTACTGCAGGGGTGGGGAGGCCCCCACGGTCCCGGACCCCGGACCGATCTGCGGGCCGGAGACCAACTACTGCAAGGGCAGGGAGGTGCCCACGGTCCCGGACCCCGGGCCGATCTGCAACGCGGACAACAACTACTGCAGAGGCGGGGAGACCGACGGGCGCACCGTCCCCGACTCGTGCGAGACGAACCCGGCCCTGTGCGACCCGTGCCGGCTCGGTTCATCGCTGCCCGGGTGCGGGTCCACACCCGAGCTGCAGTGCCCGCAAGACCCGGCGAAGTGCGTGCCGCCGGTCACCGAGACCGTCACGTGCCCACCCCTGTGCGCGCCACCGACCAGCGGCATCGAGGGTTGCCCACCGACCTGTCCGCCGCCGGTGGCGGGCACGGCCTGCCCCGCGGACCCGGCGACGTGTCCGCCGCCCCCGGCCGGCCGGCCCGCGAACGGGACGGCGATCCCGGGCCCACCGGCTCCGGGCACCCCCGCCGCCCTCCCGGTCCCGGACCCGACCGTCCCGCCTGCGGCGAACGGCCTGGTGCTCAGCGCGCCCGCAGCGCAACCCGGCGCCGGCCTCACGGTCGCCGGTGCCGGATGCCCACCCGGGAGACCGGTCCGGATGACCTTCGGAGGTGCACCGGCCGGTACCGTCACCGCCGACGAGAAGGGGGCGTTCCAGGCGCCGCTGTCGGCCGGGTCGGTGGACACCGGTCGCTACCAGGTGTCCGCGGACTGCGGTGGAGCGATTCGGAACGCGCCGCTCGACGTGGTTCTGGTCAGCCGCTCCGGCGGCGCGACGTCGACCGCGGTCGTGATCGTGTTCTTCCTCCTGGTCGGACTGCTGGTGTACCGGCGTCGACTGCTGCCGGTGGAGTCACGATGAGGCCCGCGCTGCTCGCAGTCCTGGTGGTGATCCTCGCCGCGCTCGGATTCCAGGCCCCGGCGACCGCGGCGGTCGAGGGTGTGCAGATGTCGGCGACGATCAACGGCCAGGACGTCGCCGGCGCCGGCCAGGACAACCCGGTCCGGTTGGATCCGAACACCGAAGCGCGGGTGAGCATCACGCTGACCAACGGATCCGCGGAACCGCTGAACGTCGCGGCGACCGACCTGACCGGTCACGTCCTCGGGTTGAGCTTCTTCGAGTACCACACCTCGGTCGCCGTCACCGTCGCTCCCGGAGCGACGCAGACCATTGCGTACGCCCTCGACCTGTCCGGGCTGGACGGGCAGGCGACCGGTCTGATCAACGGCTCCCTGCGAGTGCTCGGGGACGGCGGCGCCGACATCGCCGACCTCCCGACCGTCATCGACGTGCGCGGGTCGCTGGTGTCGGTGTACGGACTGTTCGGGCTCGCGATCGCGGTGCTGACCGTGCTCGCCATCGTCGACACCGCGCTCGCGTTGGCCCGGCATCGCCTGCCGGCGAATCGATGGCGGCGCGGAATGCGTTTCCTGACACCGGGTGTCGGCATCGGCCTGGTGCTGGTGTTCACCCTGTCCGCGGTGCGGGTCTGGGTGCCGACCGCCGACAAGTGGCTCCTCGTCGCCGCCGGCTTCGCGATCGGGTTCTTCCTGGTCGGCTACTTCACCCCGACACCGGTCGCCGAGGAGGACGAGGAGGACGAGGAGGAGATGGCGCTCGAGGACGCGGAGGACGCCGACCTCGGCACCGGGCCGCACACGGGACGGGAGCAGCCGTGACCTCCGACCTGGATCTTGTGCGAGAGTCGTTGCCCGCCTACGACGTCGGCGGGGAGATCGGGCGGGGCGGCTGGGGTGTGGTGCTGTCCGGCCGACATCGGGTGCTCGATCGGCCCGTCGCGATCAAACAACTGCCGCCGGCGTTCGCGGCCGACCCCGGTGTCCGACGCCGGTTCACCGCCGAGGGTCGCCTGCTCGCCTCGCTCGACCATCCCCACGTGGTGCCGGTGTACGACTTCGTCGAACACGACGGGCTGTGCCTGCTGGTGATGGAACTGCTGCCCGGCGGGACCGTGTGGAGCCGGTTCACCACGGTCGGGTTCAACGCGCACTCCGCGGTCGCGGTCGCGCTGGCCGGAGCCGCCGGTCTGACCGCCGCACACCACCACGGGATCCTGCACCGGGACGTCAAACCGGAAAACCTGATGTTCGCGGCGTCCGGCGCGGTGAAGGTGACGGACTTCGGCATCGCGAAGGTGGTCGGCGGCGACGAGACCCTCGCGACCCGCACCGGAGACGTTCTCGGCACCCCGTCGTACATCGCCCCGGAACAGGCGCGGGGAAACGAATTGTCCCCCGCCACGGACGTGTACGCGTTGGCGACGATGCTGTACGAGCTCCTGTCGGGAGCGCTGCCCTTCCCCGCCGGCGACTCCGCGATGGCGGTGCTGTTCATGCACGCGTTCGACGATCCGACACCGCTGCGCGAGGCGGCACCGCTGGTGCCGGACTCGATCGCCGAGGTCGTGATGCGGGGACTGGCCACCGACCCGGGCGCCCGGTACGCCACCGCCGAGGAGTTCGGGATCGCGCTCGCCGGTGCGTCCACCGGACGGTGGGGTCCGGGATGGCTTGCCGCGGAGGGGATCCCGGTGATGGGGGCGGATTCGATCGTGACCGCGGCCGGTCTCGGCCGCGTGGCGGGACCGACACCGTCGGGTGACGAGGAGCCGCCGCTGCCGATGACCCGGCCGCACGGCGGAGCCTGCCGGGAAGCCGAGGCCGCAACCGCACAGCCGACCGCGCCCTCCGCGCCGGCCGGGGACACGGTCACCGCGCGGTCCACGGCCGCCGGCGGCCCCGCCGACACCCGCGCCGCCCCCGGGCCGACCGCACCGGCCGGGCCCGCGACCGCCGGGAGGACGGTGCGACCGTCGATCACCGTGCACACCCGCGGTGCCCGGCTCGTCGACGTCGCGAACACCGACCTGGTGCCGGTGCGGTCCGTGTTCACCGTCCCCCCGGCGAAGGTGCCGGTGCTGGTGTCCGTGGGGTTGGCCGTGCTCGCGCTGCTGGTCGCGGTCGTGGGGCTCGGATCGCCGGCGGTCTCGCCGCCACCGCCGGGGGCGGTGACCGTCGCCGGAGCGGATCCGGCCGTCGTCGACCCCGTCCCACTGGACCTGGCCGCGACCGCGCCGGTGACCGTGGCGGCGCCCGTGGCGGGCGACACCGCCACCGTCACGCTGAGCGTCCTCGGGATTCCGGTCGCGCGCCGCAGTGCGCCGCTGATCCCGGGTGCTCCCGCGGTGGCGACGGTCCCGGCGCTCGGCGGAGGCTACCTCGTTGCCGGAGACCTGACCGGGGAGGTCGCGCTGAGCCAGGGCGGGCAGTCCACCCAGTCGTGGAGTTTCCCGGTCCGGACCACGCAGCGGGCGATCACGACCGCGGTCGCGGTCGCCACCGCCGCGGTGCTGCTGTTCGCGTTCGCCTACGTCGAGTCGTTCCTGCGTTCCCTGCGCCGGGGCCGCGCCCGGATCTCCGCGATGGCCGGAACGCCGGTGGTGTCCGCGCTCGCGGGTGTCGGCGTCGTCGCGGCGTCCTGGGTTCTGCTCGGCAGGCAGCCCACCGTCGCCACCGTGATCGTGTCCGCGGGGCTCGCCGCGGGCGCCGGACTCGCCGCCGCGATCGGCGCCGAGCGGATGGGCCGGCTGCGCCGCTACCGGCGAGCCGTCCGCGCCGGGCGGCGGGTGCCGGTCGCCTGAGCTCAGCTGTCGCCGGAGCGGACCGCGGCCGCGAACGCCGTCATCAGCGCGGGATCCTTGACTCCGCGGCTGGATTCGATGCCGCTCGACACGTCGACGCCCCAGGCGCCGGACGTCGCGACCGCACGCGCGACGTTGTCCGGGGTCAGTCCGCCGGCCAGAATCCACCGGCCCGACGGCAGCGCGCTGCGGTCCCGCCAGTCCCACGTCACCCCGGCTCCCGCGACCGCGCCGTCCACGAGCAGCAGATCCGCGCCGAAGTCGTCGGCGATGTCGGCGACGCCGCCGGTGTTGACGGCGCGGATCACCGACAGTCCCGCGTCGTGCAGCGCCGCCACGTCCGCCGCGGACCTCAGGTCGTGCACCTGCACGTGATCCAGTCCCGCGGCACGCGCCGCCGCGACGATCTCGTCGAGGCCCATCCCGACGCACACCCCGACCGCGAGCGTGCCGTCCGGAACCCGCGACCGCAGCCGCGCCGCCTGCTCCGGCGTCACCTGCCGCGGGCTGACCGCGAACACGAATCCGATGGCGTCCACGCCGAGCCCGACCGCCAGGTCCACGGTCGCCTCGTCCCGCAACCCGCACATCTTGATGAACGTCATCGTTTGCCTCCCGCCGGTGTCGGCGACCCAGGATATTCACCCGCGCAGTGCAGGCATCCAGCGGTCGGCGAGTTGCGCGACCCACCGGGACGCGGCCGCCGGCTCGCCGGGCGGCGCTTCGACCAGGACCAGCTCGTCGACCCCGGCCGCGGCGAGCGCGTCGACGTCGCGGACATCGGGCCGGGCCGGCGCCACCGCGACCGTCGGCTCGGCGCCGTCGCGGCCGACTTCCCGGCAGAGTTCGCGAAGCCGGCCGGTGCGTTCGGCGATCGCGTCGACACCGGCCAGGTTGAAGCCGTACCAGCCGTCCCCGACCGTCGCGACCCGACGCAGTGCCGCGTCGCTGTTGCCGCCGAGGAACACCGGTACCCGGCCCGCCGGTTTCGGATTGACGCGGACCGCGTCGAATCGGGCGAACTCGCCGTCGAACGTCGCCGGATCGTCGTGCCACAGCGTCCGCATCGCGGCCACGTACTCGACGGCGCGGTCGGCGCGCCGCGCGAACGGAACGCCGAGCGCCTCGAACTCCTCCCGTGACCAGCCGATGCCGACCCCGAGGGTCAACCGGCCGCCGCTCAGGACGTCGAGGGTCGCGGCCTGCTTCGCGAGCACCACCGGGTTGTGCTCGGCGACCAGCAGCACCCCGGTCGCGAGCCGGATCGTGCGCGTCACCGCGGCCGCGAAACTGAGCCCGATCATCGGGTCGAGCCAGTCGGCGTCCGCAGGCACCGCGATCCGGCCGTCCGCGGAGTACGGGTAGCGGGAGGCGGGCCTCCCGGTGTTCGTCGCGGGATCGACCATCACCACGTGTTCGCCGGCCCACAGTGTCGCGACACCGTGGTTCTCCGCGGCGACCGCGACCGCGTCGATCACCGCGCGGCGGGCACCGGTCCCGATACCCAGTGCATGCAACCCCAGGCGCACAGTCGTGATCGTCGCACGATCCGAGCCGATACGCTCGCCCGCAGACACAGGAAATCCGGAGGTGGGGATGAAGTTCGAACACGCGGTGTTCCTCGGCGCGACCGCGGCCACGGTCGTCGGGGCGGTCACCGAGAACGAGAGGTTGCAGCTGGTCGCGAAGCCGTTGATCGCGCCGGCCCTGGCGGCGCGGGTGCTGCGCCGGCGCGGCAACGTGGACGCCGTCGACACCGGCCTGCTGCTCGGGTCGCTGGCGGCGGCGACCGTCGGCGACGTGTTCATGATCGACCCCGACGACGACACCCGGCTGATGAACGGCGCCCGCTCGTTCGCGGTCATGCAGCTCGGGTACTCGGCGGTCCTCGCCCGACGCGGTGCCCGCCCGACCGTTCCCGCGCTGGTACCGCGGCTGCTCGGGTGGATCGGTGCGTCCGGACTGCTGCGGGCGCGGGCCCGTCGCGTCGCCCCGACCCTCACCGGATACGGCGCGGTCCTGGGTACCACGTCCACCCTGTCCGCGGACCCGGCGCTCGCGCCCGGCGCCCGCGTCGTCGCGGGCACGGTCGTCCCGAACACCGACCCGCGCAGTCGGATCGGCCTCGGCGGACTGCTGTTCACCGGCTCCGACGCGTTGATCGTGGTGCGCCGGTTGTTCGTTCGTTCACAGGCGGGCCGGCGGCTGGTCGAGGGTGTCGTCCTCGCCAGCTACGCCGCCGCGCAGGCCCTGCTCGTCGAGGGCATGACCGAGTAGGCGTCGACGGCCTACGGGCACAGGACGATGCGGTCGCGGTTGTGCGGGTCGACGCGAATCGACACCACCTCGCCCGGCGTGAACCGCTCGTCCATTCCCTCGGGGATCTCGTAGACGACGCTGCCCGCGTACGACTCCTCTCCGGGCACCGTCAGCTGCAGGTGCAGCGACGTGAGGTGTCCGTGGTCGGGGGTCACGGCGAGCCGCCGCGCGCTGTCGATCGTCGCCCAGCCCTCCAGGCCGTTGCGCTCGATCTTGCGGTCCGCGCGCGTCGGCCGGTCCGCCCAGATCATGCCGAGACCGAGCGCCATCCCGAACGCCGCCAGCAGCCCGCAGACCTGGAACGGGACCGTCGCCGGTGGGGTGCGGGGTACCAGCCACCCCAGCCACAGACCGAGGGCCAGCAGGTACCCGGCCGTGATCGCGAGCACGGTCCGCACGATGCGTGCGTGGAACATCGTCGACCTCCACCCCCAGCGTAGGCCCGCGTCCTACGCTGCGGGCATGACCAGACCTGCGGTGGTGATCACCGGTGCGGCGGCGGGAATCGGGCGTGCGACGGCGGAGCGCTTCGCCCGCGACGGTTACCTCGTCGGGGCGTTCGACATCGACGAGACGGGGCTCGCGAGCCTCGCGGACCGGATCGGGGCGGCCGGCGGAACCGTGCACACCGGGATCCTCGACGTCACCGACTCCGGTCAGTGGCGGGATCGGCTCGCCGAGTTCGCGGCGGTGTCCGGTCGGCGGCTCGACGTGCTCGTCAACAATGCGGGTGTGCTGTCGTCGGGACGGTTCGAGTCGATCGACGCCCGCGCCCACCGGGCGATGGTCGACGTCAACGTCGGCGGTGTCGTGGCGGGGTGCCTCGCCGCCCACGAACTCCTCGCCGCGACACCGGATTCGGTGGTCGTGAATCTGTGCTCGGCGTCGGCGATCTACGGGCAGCCCGAGTTGGCGACCTACAGTGCCACCAAGTTCGCGATCCGCGGGCTGACCGAGGCGCTCGAACTCGAGTGGCGCGCACAGGACATCCGGGTGCTCGCGATCTGGCCGCTGTTCGTGCGGACCGCGATGACCGACGACATGGACACCGGTGCCGTCGCCACGCTCGGTATCCGGCTGACTGCCGACGACGTCGCCGCGGAAATCGTGTCGGCGGTGCGACGCCCGCGACGGCTGCTGCCGAAGGTGCACCACCCGGTCGGCAGGCAGACCCGGGCGATGCTGCTCGGCTCCCGGTTCGCCCCGGCCTGGCTCATGCGGGCCCTCAACCGCCGGATCACCCACACCTGACGGCCGGTTTCGTGCGCGCACGACGAGGCTCTAGGGTCGTTCGCACAGCGACGGAAAGGGAGTGGTCGTGAGTTCTCGCCGAATGGTGGCTGCGTTGGGAACGGCGTTTGCCGTGGTGACACTGGCTGCGTGCGGAACATCGGGTGCCGACGAGGCCGCGGCACCGACGACGACGCCGCCGGCGGCACCGACGACCGTCGCGTCGACGACGGCCGCGGCAACCACGACGACCGCCGTCGCGACCACACCGGCGCCGACGACCACGAGCGCCGCGCCGACCACCACGTACCGCCGCAACGAGGCCGTCTACTTCACGTCCCCGGCCGGCGGATTCCAGTGCGGCATCATCGAATTGCCCACCCGCACCGAGGCCGGGTGCCAGGGCGTCACCACTCCGGTCCCGCCGCGCCCGGAGTCCTGCATGGTCGACTGGGGCAGCGGCATCCGGGTCACCGGCACCGCCCGGGCCGAGTTCCTGTGCGCCGGTGGGCTGGTCTACACCTCCGGCGGCGTCGACGCGGTCCTGCCGGTCGGGCAGAAGGTCGCCTCGTTCGGGTTCACCTGTACCTCCGAGGCGAACGGGATCACCTGCCGCAAGGACGACACCGGCCACGGTTTCCGGATCGCGACGAACTCCAACGAGGTCTTCTAGCGTCAACGAGGTCCACCGGGCGCGCCGCGTCGGGTGTGGCCCGGCTCACCATCGAAGGTGTTGAGGTAAGCCTACCCTTGGTCATAGTGTTCGACGCGTCGGCCTCGGCGTGAGGTCGACGACCACTCGATTTCGCACGGCGCCCAGCCGTGCTCGACGCGAAGGACACTCATGGACCTCGACCAGATCATCGGCCTGCTCACCGCGCTCGGCGATTTCGGCAACCTGCTCAGCGGCGCCGGCGACCTGCTCAGCGGCGTGGTCGAGTTCGGTGGCTCCGTCGCGAGCCTGTCCGCGGAGTAGTCCACGGCGAGGGTGGCGGGTGCCCGGACCGGCGCCCGCCACCCTCGGCGCACCCGCCGCGCACCCGACCCCGGGGGTGGGACGTCGGCCTCCGCTCCCGGGCGGGACAATGACCACATGAGTACGACCGGCCCGGGCGGCAGCGAACCCGACCCCACGGGCGGCAGCGAACCCGGCCCCACCGAGTGGGGCGAACACCCGCACGGCGTCGGGCCGTGGCTCGTCGAGCACGGCGAGCCGATTCCGGTCGACCCCCGCTACGACCCCGCGTTGCTGGCGTCCGGCGACCGGCGCAACGTCGTCGACGCCTACCGGTACTGGTCGCGGGAGGCGATCGTCGCCGACATCGACCGCCGCCGCCACCCGTTCCACGTCGCGATCGAGAACTTCGGGCACGACGCGAACATCGGCACCGTGGTCCGCACCGCCAACGCGTTCGCCGCCGCCGCCGTTCACATCGTCGGCCGCCGCCGCTGGAATCGCCGCGGCGCCATGGTCACCGACCGCTACCAGCACATCGTGCACCACCCCACCGCGACGGAACTGTTCGAGTTCGCGGCGACCGAGAACCTCGCCGTGGTCGCCGTCGACAACGTGCCCGGCGCGGAGCCGCTGGAGACGGTGAGCCTGCCGCGCGAGTGCATCCTGCTGTTCGGCCAGGAGGGGCCGGGCGTCAGCGACCACGCCAAGCGCTCGGCGGTGATGACGGTGTCCATCGCCCAGTTCGGTTCCACCCGAAGCATCAACGCCGGGGTGGCCGCCGGGATCGCGATGCACGCCTGGATCAGGCAACACGCTGATCTCCGGCAGTCGTGGTAGCGGATCGTCACAAGAGTAGGCAAGATCGGTTGTCATGCAGTTCGAGTGGTCGGCGCGGGCGGACGCCGCGGAGACGGCGGTCGTCACCCGGCACCTCCGCAAACTGTGGGCGATGCCCGGCACCGGACTCGGGGTCGTGGCCTGGCCACCGGTCCGCCGCGAACGGCTGTTCTTCACCTGGAACTACTGGTGGCAGGCGCACCTGCTGGACTGCGCCGTCGACGCCGCCGACCGGGACCCGACCGCGCGCCGCCGTCGGCGGATCACGAAAATCGTTCGAGCCCATCGGATTCGGAACATCACCGGCTGGACGAATCAGTACTACGACGACATGGCCTGGCTCGCCATCGCGCTCGAGCGGGCGCAGCGGCTGCACCATCTGGACCTGCGCAGGGCGATCGGCGAGCTCGAATCGCAGATCTTCGACGCCTGGGCCCCCGAATCCGGCGGCGGCATCCCGTGGCGCACCCGGTCGGACTTCTTCAACGCGCCGGCGAACGGGCCGGGCGCGATCCTGCTCGCCCGCACCGGCCGGCTGTGGCGGGCCAGGGACATGGTCGACTGGGTCGACGCGACACTGCGCGACCCGGCAACCGGGCTGATCCTCGACGGCATCCGGTTCCCACCGGGCAAACCGGTCCCGGCGGGGATCCTCGACCGGGCCGTCTACTCCTACTGCCAGGGAGTCGTGCTCGGGGCCGAAACGGATCTGGCGCTGCGGCTCGACGAACCCCGGCACCGGCGGCGGGTGCACGCGCTCGTCGACGCCGTCGACAAGCACCTCACCGAGGACGGCGTGATCGCCGGCGGCGGGGGCGGTGACGGCGGACTGTTCGACGGGATCCTCGCCCGCTACCTCGCGTACGTGGCGGCACGCCTTCCGGGCGACGGGGACGCCGACCAGCGCGCCCGCCGGGTCGCGGCGCAGATCGTCCTGGACTCAGCGGAATCGGCGTGGGAGAACCGGCTGCAGGTCGAGGGGCAGCCGCTGTTCGGGTGCGACTGGTCCCGGCCCGCGCGGCTGCCCGGCCTCGGCGACGGGATCGCGACGTTCTCCGGTGGCACCGTCCGCTCCTCCGACATCGCCGAACGCGACCTGTCCGTGCAGTTGGGGGCGTGGATGCTGATGGAGGCCGCGTACGTCGCGGCCGGGACACTGGAGCCGGGCCGGCGCGCGGGCCGGGAGCGGTGAGTGCCGGCCGAACGCGGCCTTGCACCTGACGTGACGTCAGGTTCTAGCGTGCCGGTCATGACCGGACAACACAGCAAGGCGTTGACGTTCGACGAGACCCGGGCGCTGGCGGCGACGCTGGCCGGCGTCGCCGTCGTCACCGCGAGCGCGGAGACGGGTGCCCCCGAGGCGGCGTGGGGCGACGTGTTCGTGTTCGACGCGGGCACCGACGACCGCCGTTTCCCGTTCGCCACGATCGTCACGCGCGACCAGCCCGGGTTCGACACCGCATCGGACCTGGACCGGCCCGGCGTCTTCCGGCTCAACGTCCACGTCGGCCGCGACCGCTTCCGGGACCTGATCGGGTACGGCCCCGCCGAGCACGCCCCGCACCAGGGCGATCACGACTACCGCGAGCCCGACCGGCTGCTGCCGCACCCCGTGTACGCCGCGCAGTCGTGGGTGTCGATCGTCAACCCCGGCCCGCGGTGCACGGAGCTCGCACGGGACCTGCTCGCGGGGGCCCTCGACCGGGAGCGCCGGCGCCGTGGCGGCAGGTGAGTACTCGGTCGGCGAGGTGGCGAGGCTCTCCGGGACCTCGGTGCGGACACTGCACCACTACGACCGGATCGGGTTGCTGACGCCGCACACGCGCAGCGCCGCCGGTCATCGCCGGTACACCGACGTCGATCTGGAACGGCTCCGCCGCATCCTGTACTACCGGGCGCTGGACTTCGCCCTCGACGACATCACCGTGCTGCTCGACGACCCGAACCCGGAGGTGCACCTGCGCCGCCAGCACCGGCTGCTCCGGCAACGGCAGGCCCGGACCGCGGGGCTGCTCGCCGAACTGGAACGGGAGATCGAGGCCCGCCGCCTCGGCATCGCGCTCTCACCCGCCGAGCAACTGGAGATCTTCGGCACCGACCGGTTCGCCGCCCTGTTCGCCGACGCGCGCGGCACCGGAGACGACTGGCGGGCGACGTCGGCGTACACCGCCGACGACTGGCGGGAGATCCGGGCGGAGGCCGACGCGACGATCGCGGCGTTCGCCGCCGCACTGGCGTCCGGCGCGCCGGCCGACTCCACGGCCGCGGTGCGCGCCGCCGAGGACCACCGTCGGCACCTGGAGAGGTGGTTCTTCGACTGCGGCCCCGAGCGTCACACGCGGGTGGCCGAGGAGTACGTCGCCGACCCGGCCGCCGTCACCGAGTGGGACGCCGTCGCACCCGGGTTCGCCCGGTACGTCCACGACGCGATCGTCGCGAACGCGCGGCGAGATCACTCGACCTCGTAGTCCTCGGTCGGCTTGGCGAGTTCCTGCCGGTACTGGCGCACCCCGACGATCGTCCCGACGACGAGGGCGCACACGAGCACCACCAGGACGGCCGGCATCAGCCACGGCACCCGCTCGAGATACTCGCCGGCGTAGAAGCCGAGCAGCAGCAGGACCGGCGCCCACACGAGGGCGCCGATCGTGCTCGCGACGGTGTAGGTGCGGTGATTCATCCGGGCGGCGCCGGCGACGAGCGGGCACAGCGTGCGCACCCACGGGATCCAGCGCGCGATCAGCACCGACCAGAACCCGTGGTGGTCGAGCAGCGCGTTGACCTTGTGCAGGTTCGCGGTGTTGAAGTACCTGCCGTCGCGGCGGGCCGCGAGGTGGTGTCCGCTGCGGTGCCCGATCACGTAGCCGACCTGGTTGCCGGCGACCGCGGCGACGGCCGCGCCGGCCGACAGCAACCACACGTGCGCGGTTCCCGAGGCGTGCCCGGCCAGCACGATGCCGGCCGTCAGCAGCATCGAGTCACCGGGCAGGAACAGGCCGACGATGAACGCGCACTCGAGAAAGACGAACGTCAGGACCAGGACCCACACCACCACCGGCCCGACGGTCGCCAAGGGGCCCGGATCGGGGGCGGCGAGCGTCATCGGGGCTACGGCGTGTGCTCGTCTTGCGGGGTGGGCGAGGTGGCCGACGCGTCGGCGGCACCCCGGCGACCGGCGACCATCTTCCTGCCGATCGCGAGGAGGCCGGGCAACACCGAGACGAACACGATCAGCAGGAAGATCGCCTCGACGTTGTCGCGGATGAACGCGACGTTGCCGAGGAAGTAGCCGAGCACGGTGACGCCGGCGCCCCACAGGATGCCGCCCACGATGTCGAAGGCGAGGAAGGTCCGGTAGTTCATCTTCGACACGCCCGCGATGACCGGCGTGAACGTCCGCACGATCGGCACGAACCGGGCCAGGATGATGGTCTTGGGGCCGTGCTTCTCGAAGAACGCGTGCGACTCGGTGACGTACTCCTGCTTGAAGAAACGCGAATCCTGCTTGCTGAACAGGGCCGGACCGATCCGCCGGCCGATCCAGTACGCGCACTGGTCGCCGAGGATGGCGATCACCGCGACCGAGATCAGCAGCACCCAGATGTTGACCGGGGGGTTCGGCTGGGCGGCGAGCAGGCCGCCGGTGAACAGCAGCGAGTCGCCCGGGAGCAGCGGGAACAGCAGGCCGGTCTCGACGAAGACGATGGCCAGGATCGCCGGGAGCACCGCGTTCTTGAGCGAGGACTCCGTCAGTAGATACATCGGGTCCATCCACTGCGGCATCAAGGCCAGGTTTGTCACGGATTGTCCGCTGTCGGTCACGAGGTCGGTGGCTGCCTGCAGAATCACGCGCATCAGACTACCGGCGATGCCTTAGAGGGCCCTTAATCCCCGATCCCCGGATGCGCAGGAGACGCGGCGCGCTCGGGTTGCCATACTGCTAGGACCACGTGCGCGCCGACACGACCGGCTGCGCCCAACCGACACGTCAACATGGAGGTCAGCTGCCGTGCCCATCGCAACTCCCGAGGTCTACGCCGAGATGCTCGGACGGGCCAAGGAGCACTCCTTCGCCTTCCCCGCCATCAACTGCACCTCGTCCGAGACGATCAACGCGGCCATCAAGGGCTTCGCGGACGCCGGCAGTGACGGCATCATCCAGTTCTCGACCGGTGGCGCCGAGTTCGGCTCGGGCCTCGGCGTCAAGGACATGGTGACCGGCGCCGTCGCGCTCGCCGAGTTCGCGCACGTCGTCGCCGCGAAGTACGACGTCACCATCGCGCTGCACACCGACCACTGCCCGAAGGACAAGCTGGACGGCTTCGTCCGCCCGCTGCTGGCGATCTCGCAGGAGCGCGTCAACAAGGGGCTGAACCCGCTGTTCCAGTCGCACATGTGGGACGGCTCGGCCGTGCCGATCGACGAGAACCTGGCGATCGCTCAGGACCTGCTGAAGCTGTCGAAGGCCGCGAACATCATCCTCGAGGTCGAGATCGGCGTCGTCGGCGGCGAGGAGGACGGCGTCGAGGCCGAGATCAACGAGAAGCTCTACACCTCGCGTGAGGACTTCGAGAAGACGGTCGACGCCCTCGGTGTCGGCGAGAACGGCAAGTACCTGCTCGCGGCCACGTTCGGCAACGTGCACGGCGTGTACAAGCCGGGCAACGTCGTCCTCAAGCCCGAGGTCCTCGCCGAGGGGCAGGCCGTGGCCGCCGCGAAGCTCGGCCTCGCGGCCGGCGCGCAGCCGTTCGACTTCGTCTTCCACGGCGGCTCGGGCTCGCTGAAGTCGGAGATCGAGGAGTCCCTGAAGAACGGTGTCGTGAAGATGAACGTCGACACCGACACCCAGTACGCGTTCTCCCGCCCGATCGCCGGTCACTTCTTCACCAACTACGACGGCGTCCTCAAGGTCGACGGCGAGGTCGGCAACAAGAAGGTCTACGACCCGCGCAGCTACCTGAAGAAGGCCGAGGCCGGCATGACCGAGCGCGTCATCGAGGCCTGCAACGACCTGAAGTCCGCGGGACGTTCCGTCTCCGCCTAGGACCCGTCCGCCGAAAGTGCAGCTTTCGTCGCCGCCACCGAGCCGATGCGACGAAACTGCACTTTCGGCGTTTCGGGACGGCTTCTAGGGTGGGGTACATGACCGTTGCGGTGTCCGGTGCGAGCGGCAACATCGGTGGGGGAGTGGCGAGCCTGCTCGCGGGGGCCGGGACACCGACCACGCTGCTCACCCGCGACCCGGGGCGCGTGCCGGACCTGCCCGGCGCGACGGTCGCCCGCGGCGGCTTCGGCGATCCGGCCCTCGTGGACGCGCTGACCGGGGCCGACACCTTCTTCATGGTCTCCGCGACCGAGACCGCCGACCGCGCGGACCTGCAGTGCGCCGCGGTCGACGCCGCGGTGCGGGCGGGGGTGCGGCGCATCGTGTACGTCTCGTTCGTCGGCGCGGCACCCGACTGCACGTTCACGTTCGGCCGCGACCACTGGCACACCGAACAGGCCGTCCGCGACAGCGGACTGGCGTTCACGTTCCTGCGCGACAACCTGTACCTGGACCTGATGCCCGGCATGATCGGCGCCGACGACGTCATCCGCGGTCCGGCGGGGCACGGCCGCGCCGCGATGGTCGCCCGCGCCGACGTCGTCGCGGTCGCGGCGGCGGTGCTCGGCACCGATCGCCACGACGGCCGGACGCTGAACCTCACCGGTCCGGCGGCGCTGTCCCTCGCCGATGTCGCGGACGCGCTGACCGCCGCGCTCGGCCGGCCGATCCGCTACCACCGGGAAACGCTCGACGAGGCGTACGCCTCCCGGGCCGGGTTCGGTGCGCCGGACTGGGAGGTCGACGGCTGGGTCAGCTCGTACACCGCGATCGCGAACGGCGAACTGGCCCAGGTCAGCGGCGACGTGCGGCGGGTGCTGCACCGGGAGCCGGCCGGAATCGACGAGGTGTTCCCGCCACTCGCCGATCTGTGAGTGCCGGGGCGTGTGGCGTTCGTCGGGCCGGCCGAGCCCGAGGCGACGCGCCGGTCCAGGGCGGGTGGAATCTACGCGTCGCGGCGGTAGCGCGACTCGTAGGCGTCACGTACTCGATCGAGTCGCTGCTGCTTGTGGGCGTTGAGGAGTTCGGGGTCGAGACCGTGACTGACGAGCCGGTGGCGTAGGTAGATCGATTTGAGTGCGAACAGGAAGTAGACGAACGGCAGGAACAGCAGCAGCACCATCCCGATACGGATGATCCACGGGCCGGGGACGAGCAGAAGGGCCGCGAGGATCGGGACGAGTGGAACGAGGCAGCGGACGGCGTAGCGACGGGTGGCGCCGGGGCCGGTCGTATCGGTGATGACCCAGTTGTGCAGATCGGTGGGCAGCGTCCTGCCCAGGATGTAGGTGAGCCGCTGCCCCAGGGTGGGGGAGTTCGCCGCAGCGGTGTGGTGGGCGGTGTCGTGGGTCATTCGTTGTCCTCGCTGGGTGTGGTGGCGTCCGGGGTGCCGGTGGTGACAAGTGCGCGGGCGAGCTCGATCGCCTGCGGTGTGGTGGCGAACACGTGACGCTGTTCGCTGTCTTTGGTGGTGAACACGCCGAGGGCGCTCAGCGGGCGCAGATGTTCGGGTTTGGCGCCGGAGATCAGGACCGTGATGTGGCGGTGTTCGAGCTTGGTGATGACGTCTTTGAGGACGAGGGCGCCGGTGGCGTCGAGGGCCGTGATCCGTGACATGCGCAGGATGACGACCTTGACGTCGGAAACCTCGGCGAGCTCGAGGAGGAATCGGTGTGCGGCGGCGAAGAACAGGGCGCCGTCGATCCGGTAGGCGACGATGTGCTCGCGCAACAGTTCGTGCTCCTCGGCGAGGTGGTCGCCGGTTTCGTCGAGGGGGACCTGCTCGATGCGGGCGGAGCGTGCCACCGCGCGCAGTGCGAGGATCGCCGCGAACCCGATTCCGACGGCGACCGCGGTGATCAGGTCGAAGACGACGGTGACCAGGAAGGTGGCCACCAGGACGAGGGTGTCGGCGCGGGTGGCGCGGGTGATCGCGAGGATGGACGCGGTCTCGACCATCCGCACGGTCGTCGCGAGCAGCACCCCGGCGAGCGCGGCCAACGGGATCTCGGCGACCAGGCCGGCCGCCAGGTACACGGTCGCGGCGAGGATGAGGGCGTGGGTGATCGCGGCGAGCCGGGTCCGCGCCCCGGACCGGACGTTGACCGCTGTCCGGGCGATCGCGCCGGTGGCCGGAACGCCCCCGAACAGTGGCGCGGCGATGTTCGCCAGGCCCTGACCGAACAGTTCCCGGTCCGGGTTGTGCCGGGTGCCGACTGCCATCGAGTCGGCTGCGGTCGCGGACAGCAGCGACTCCAGCGCGCCGAGCGCGGCGACCGCCATCGCGGGTGCGATCAACGCGGTCACGTCGCCGAGGTGCAGGAAATCGAGGGTTGGGGCGGCGAACCCGGACGGGATGGCCCCGATCCTGGTGAGGTCGAGGTCGAACAGCTGTGCGGCGAGGGTGGCGGCCGCGACCGTCAGGAGCGAGAAGGGAACCTTCGGCAGATAGCGGCCGCCGAGCAGGATCGTCACTGCGACGGTGAGCGCGGTCGCCGGGCTCAGGATCGTCGGGTTCTCGGCGAACCGGCGGGCGGCGTCGAACGCGCTCTGCCACACCTTCTCGCCCTCAGCGCCGGTGATTCCGAGCGCGGCGGGTACCTGCTGGAGGGCGATGACGACCGCGATCCCGGCGGTGAATCCCTCGATCACCGGGGCCGGCATGTACCGCACAGCCCGCCCCACGCCGGCGAATGCCAGGGCTACCAGGACGAGTCCGGCGATCAGGCCGACCGCGAGGACCCCGGTCGGACCGTACTGGCCGACGATGGGGACCAGGACCACCGTCATCGCGCCGGTCGGCCCGGTCACCTGGAATCGGGAACCGCCGAAGACCGCGGCGACGGCGCCCGCGATGACGGCTGTCGTCAGGCCGGCGGCGGCGCCGAGGCCCGAACTGATCCCGAAGCCGAGCGCCAGGGGCAGCGCGACGAGAGCAACGACGAGTCCGGCGAGCAGATCCGAACCGGGGGAGCGGACAGCAGGCTTCCAATCGTCCCAGCGGGGCAGCAGGTCACCGACTGACCGCGCGGCGCCGGCGATACGGGTACCGATCGTGTGGGGGGCGGTCCGGCGTTCAGACATTCACGGTGGTCCTCGGGAGTGAGCCGATGTTGTGGGTGGTCCGGCCCGAGCGGAGAAGGATTTCGACTCGGGCCGGACCTGAGAGGCGTTGAGTGCTGGGTGGATCGACGTGATGCGCTCAACGCCTGGATCGTGTCGGGGTCAACCCCGCGGTGAGCGCATCTCACCGGCCTCGCTGCTGCGGTCTCGGACAGATGCAGCATCACCGGCCGACATCTGGCCGGCCAGGCGCATTTTGAGGGCGGCCAGTTCCTCGCGCAGGACATCGGGGAGGGTGTTGCCGCCGATGGTGGCGTACCACTCGTCGATCAGCCGGGTCTCGGCGATCCACTCCTCCGGGACGACCTTCAGTGCGGCATCGATCCTGGTGTGATCGAACCTCAGCCCGGTCAGGTCCAGGTCCGCAGCCGACGGCACGTGCCCGATCGGCGTCGCCTCGGCTCCGGCGTCGCCGTCGATCCGTCCCAGCGCCCACTCGAGGATCCGGGAGTTCTCCCCGAACCCGGGCCACAGGAAGCTGTCGTCGTCGCGGCGGAACCAGTTGACGTAGAAGATCTTCGGCAGCAGATGGGGGTCGGTCCTGGTGCCGATGTCGAGCCAGTGCGCGAAGTAGTCGCCGACGTGGTAGCCGAGGAACGGCAGCATCGCCATCGGGTCCCGTCGCACGACACCGACGTTGCCCGTGGCGGCGGCGGTGGTCTCCGAGGACAGGATCGACGCGAGGAACACCCCGTGCTGCCAACTCAGCGATTCGGTGACCAGCGGGACGGTGGTGGCGCGGCGGCCGCCGAAGAAGATCGCCGAGATCGGGACCCCCGCGGGATCGTCCCACTCCGGGGCCGCGGTCGGGCACTGGGCGATCGGGGTGCAGTACCGCGAATTCGGATGCGCGGCAGGAGTTCCGGATACCGGGGTCCAGTCCCGGCGCCGCCAGTCCGTCAGATGCGCCGGGGGCTGATCGGTCATCCCCTCCCACCAGACGTCACCGTCGTCGGTGAGCCCGACGTTGGTGAAGATCGAGTTTCCTTTGTCGATGGTCGCCATCGCGTGCGGGTTGGTGTGCCCTCCGGTGCCGGGAGCGACACCGAAGAACCCGGCCTCGGGATTGACCGCGTACAGGCGCCCGTCCTGCCCGAACCGCAACCACGCGATGTCGTCACCTATGGTCTCCGCCGTCCACCCGTCGAGGGTGGGCTCGAGCATCGCCAGGTTCGTCTTCCCGCACGAGGACGGGAACGCCGCCGCGACGTAGTGAACCCTCTGCTCAGGGGAGGTGAGCTTGAGGATGAGCATGTGCTCGGCGAGCCAGCCCTCGTCCTTGGCCATCTTCGACGCGATCCGCAGGGAGTAGCACTTCTTGCCGAGCAGGGCGTTGCCGCCGTAGCCGGAACCGTAGCTCCAGATCATGCGCTCATCGGGGAAGTGGGAGATGTACTTGGTGCGGTCGCACGGCCATGCGGTGTCCGCCTCGCCGGGTGAGAGGGGGGCGCCGACCGAGTGCAGGCACCGGACGAGCTCGGTGCCGGGGCGGAGCCTGTCCCACACCGCGGTACCGGATCGCGTCATGATCTGCATCGAGACGGCGACGTACTCGGAGTCGGTGATCTGGACTCCGAACTTCGGCTCGGCCGCATCGAGGGGCCCCATGCAGAATGCGATCACATACATCGTGCGGCCGGTCATCGCGCCGCGATAGTGCTCGGTCATCACCGTCTTCATGTCGACGGGGTCCATCCAGTTGTTCGTCGGACCGGCATCGGCCTGCGACGTCGAGCAGATGAAGGTGCGGTCCTCCACCCGCGCAACGTCCTCCGGGTCCGAGACGCACCAGAACGAGTTGGGCTTGCGCTCGAGCCTCACGAAGGTGCCCTTGTCCACCAACTGCGTTGTGAGCCGGTCCCACTCGCCGCTCGATCCGTCACACCACACCACCTCGGCGGTCCCGGTGAGAGCGGCCACCTCCGCGACCCAGGCGAGGATCTCCGGATGCGCGGTCGGGGCCTGATCGAGGCCGGCTGCGATGGGGGTTGTCACGGGGTTCACTCCTCACGGATCGGTGCGGCTACCGGGATCGGTCGTGGTGTGGTCACCGCAGACATCCATTCACACAAGATAAGAACTTTAGAAAAATTGCAATCAGTGGGTACGCCAGCCGACGAACGGCCCGCTCGTCACCCGGGCTGGTCGGCGGCCAGCGGCTCGGGCACCTCCTCGAGGAGCTCGGCCTGGCCGGTCACCACGCCGGTCAGGATCTCCCGCGCGGTCTTCAGCAGGTCCGCTACGCGCGGGGAGGTCAACGCGTAGACGACCGAGAGCCCCTCCCTCCGCGCCGTCACCAGCCCGGTGCGGCGCAGGATCGACAGCTGCTGCGACAGGTTCGCCGGCTCGATTCCGACCTCGGGCACCATCTCCGACACCGCGTGCTCGCGTTCGCTCAGCAACTCGAGCACCCGGATGCGAGCCGGATGCCCCAACGTCTTGAAGAAGTCCGCCTTCATCCGGTACAGCGGCTGATGTGAGCTCGCGACCACGATGCCTCCTGCCGTCTCGGATTCGGTGACCGCAACCGGCCATCGACTCAATCAATTGCGAATCTTAGCAACTCGGTACGATGCACCGGTGGACCAGACACTGCCTCCGTGCCCCGAGTGCTCCAGCGAATTCACCTACGAGATGGGTTCACTCCTCGTCTGCCCGGAATGCGCCCACGAGTGGGCCCCGGTGTCCGCGTCACCCGCGGACGACACCGAGGGCGGGGTGATCAGAGACGCCGTCGGCAACGTCCTCGCCGACGGCGACACGGTCACGGTCATCAAGACCCTCAAGGTCAAGGGCAGTCCCACGGGCATCAAGTCGGGAACCAAGGTGCGCAACATTCGCCTGGTCAGCGGCGTCGGCGACCACGACATCGACTGCAAAGTCGACGGCATCGGTCCCATGCAACTCAAATCCAGCGTCGTCAAGAAGGCGTGACCGGGGTTCCTCCGTCACCCTGACAATTGCCGACCGCCCTTCGACCGGCGACTGCCGCGGCCGCAGTGCCGAACGCCGCTTCTGGTCATCTCGAGCGGTGGCGGGCCCAGCCGCTCGGTACGACGAACTCGCCGTCGTCCACAGGCGACGGTCGTCCTGAAGACTGCTGTCGCCTGGACCCGACGGTTGTCGGACCCGCCCTAACTGCACACCTTCCACACGCCGTCGTGCTTCTCCAGCGCGAACGACCGCACGGACCCGGACGCCGGAGCGCTCACGGTGTGGACGGTGACCTGCGCCAGGGCGGTGTCGCCGGTGACCGACACGGCGTCCACGCTGTCGAGCACGGGCACCGAGCCGTCCGCGTTCGCGGACCGGTACACGTCCGCGAAGTCGGCGTCGGCGACCGTCCCGTAGTAGCCGGCCAGGTCGCCGCACGAACCCGCCCGCAACGCGGCCAGGTCGCCGCGGTCGAGGGCGGCGACGAAATCGGTGATCGTCGCCCGCACGTCGGATTCGGAGGTGTCGCCGACGCCCAACCGGTCCAGCAGCACCACGGTGCCCGCGGCGACCGCGGCGAGCGCCGCGACCCCGGCGACGACGAGCGGCCAGCGGCGCCGCCCGCGCGGCGCGGGTTGCGGGTCGGGAATCCGGGTCGGTGCCGCGGTCGCGGTGCCGGAGGTCTGCGGTCCCGGGGCCCGCAGGCCAGGGCCCACCCGAGTCGGCGCCGCGCGGGTGGCGTGCGGGATGACCGCCGTCGCGGCCTCGGCCGGATCCGCGGCCGGCGACGCGATCGGGGGGTGTTCACCGGGGGTGTGCACCGGATCCTGCACGGACTCCGGTTCACCGCCGCCTGACCCGTTGGACATTGCCCCGCCCCCTCGCTCTCGTCCGGTGTCGGTGGCGCCGATCGCGCGCACGGTCAGCAGCCTACGGCGTGAGCGGCCCGGGGCCGGGCGTCGTGACCGGGGGTGTCGGGGCACAATGGTCCCCATGACCTCTTTCGGTGATCTGCTCGGTCCCCAGCCCACCCTGCTTCCCGGCGACGAGGACGCGGAGTCCGAGCTGCTGAACAAGGCCGACCCCAAGCAGGTGGCCGCCGACCACCCGACCGCGTCGATCGCGTGGGCGTACCTCGCGGAGGCCGCACTCGCCGACGGCGAGACGATCACCGCCTACGCGTACGCCCGCACCGGCTACCACCGCGGCCTGGACCAGCTGCGGCGCAACGGCTGGAAGGGATTCGGTCCGGTCCCCTACAGCCACGAACCCAACCGCGGGTTCCTGCGGTGCGTCGCGGCGCTGGCGCGTGCCGCACAGGCGATCGGCGAGTCCGACGAACACGCCCGCTGCCTGGACCTGCTCGAGGACTGCGACCCGCGCGCCGCCGAAGCACTTGGCGTCGAATAGGTTTCGCACCTACACCCGGGACCGGCTGCGGGAGCGGCTGCGGGCCTCGACGACGCGGGTCCGCGCATCCGGCTTCCCGGTGCTGCAGTGCGCGTTGGCGGCGGGTCTGGCCTGGTTCGTCGCCAACGACCTGGTTCACCACCACAATCCGTTCTTCGCGCCGATCGCGGCGGTCGTCTCGCTCGGCCTGTCGCTCGGGGCGCGGGTCCGGCGGTCGTTCGAGCTGATCGCCGGTGTCACGGTCGGGATCGGTGTCGGTGACACGCTGATCTCGGTGATCGGCACCGGTGCCTGGCAGATCACCCTGACCGTCGCGCTGGCGATGGCGACCGCGATCTTCCTCGACGGCGGACCGATCATCTCGATGCAGGCCGGCACGTCGGCGGTGCTGGTCGCCACCCTGATCCCGCCACAACAGGGCGGCGGCCTGGACCGGATGATCGACGCGCTGATCGGCGGCCTGGTCGGGGTCGTCGTCGTCACGTTGGTGCCCGTGCACCCGGTGCTGCGGGCCCGCAAGAGCGCCGCCGAGATCCTCGGTTCGGCGGCCGAGGTGCTGCAGCTGGTCGCGGACGGGCTCGTCGCGAACGACCCGAAGCCGATCGAGGTGGCACTGCGGAAGGCCCGGGCGACCCAGCCCGCGATCGACGGGTTGCGGTCGAGTCTGAGCGGGGGCCGCGAGATCAGCCGGCTCTCACCGCTGTACTGGAACTCGCGGCCCCGATTCGACCGGCTGGCCGCGGCCGCCGACCCGATCGACAACGCACTGCGCAACATTCGCGTCCTCGCCCGCCGGTCGCTGTCGCTGGTGCGGGACGACGAGATCCTCGATCCGCGGCTGGTGGACGAGGTGGAGAAACTCTCCCACGCGGTCGACGTGCTCCGGCGGGTGGTGCTCGCCGACCCCGGGCAGCAGCCGGACCGCGCCGAGGCGGCGCGGGTGCTGCGCTCGGTCGCGGCAGGCGCGAAGGCGGAACTGGTGGAGAACGCAGGCATCTCCGCGACCGTGGTGTTCGCACAGATCCGCTCGCTGATCGTGGACCTGCTGCAGGTGGCGGGGTTGAGCCGGATCTCCGCGATCGCGACGCTGCCGCCGACGGTGCCCAACCCCGCCTACCCGCCCGAGCCGTAGCGGCCGATGGCGGGCGGGCCCGAGCGTGCGCCTGCGGCTGACCGAAGCGACCTACACTGACGGTGATCGGGCAGGACGCAGCAATCGCCTGCCAGGGAAGGGGAGTTCTCGGTGGTCGGTGACCCGGATCCCGATGCCGCGCTGGGCCGACGGGACCGCCGGACCCGTGCCACCCGCCGAGCGCTGCTCGACAGCGCCCGCGAGGTGTTCACGGAGATCGGGTACGACGGCGCGCACAAGAGCGAGATTCTTCGGCGCGCGCAGGTCAGCAACGGCAGCCTCTACCACCATTTCGGTGGCAAGGCGGAACTCTTCCTCGCCCTGCACGACCTGATGGTGACGCATCGGGCGAATCGATCCGAGGAGGCGGTGCGACGGAAACACGCCGACGGTGTCGGCGATCCGTCCGAGTTGTACCTCGCGGCGTGCCGGGCGTACCTGGACGCCTGTTGGGACGACCGGGACCTGACGATCCTGTTCGCCTCGGGGGAGGGGCCGGCGGGTCTCGCGGCCGCTCGGGACGCCGCCGTGGAACGCTGGATCGACTGGAATGCGCACCTGCTGGCGCGGTCGACGGGGGATCCCCTCACGCACGCGGTGACCGCGGTGATGGCCGAGGCCGGGCGCCTCGTTGCCCGATTTCCGGATCAGGCCGGGGCGAACGAGGTTCGGGACGAGTTTCTCGACATCGTCGCCCGGATGACCGCGGGTGCCGTCGTCGCGGCGGTCTCGGACGAGTGACCTGACGGGCCGGGCCGCGCGGTGCCGACACCGCGCAGCCCGGCCCGTCACGCGCGTGCGGTGCGGCCGTCGTCACACCACCGCGGACACGGCGTCGGCCCGCGGAGCGCCGACCTTGCTGAATCGAACTCCGCTGTCGCGCACCGCGCTTCGGCGCAGGGTGACGAGGAGTTCGCGAACATAGTTGTGGTGCAGCTGCCAGGGGGCGCTGCCACCCTGCTTCGGCATGACGGCGTCGCCGCGGGTCGCGTATCCGGCGGTGAGCCCGAACAGGGGCGCGCGCTCGGGGTCGTCGGGCCGCAACGGCGTGCAGATCGCCTCGCCGCGGCGGCGCATGTGGTTGAGCAGGTGGGTGACGTAGCGGGCGACGAGGTCGGCTCGCAGGGTCCACGACGAGTTGACGTAGCCGATGGTGAACGCGAAGTTCGGCACGCCGGAGAGCATCATGCCCTTGTAGGCGACGGTGTCGGGGACGTTGACGGGGGTGTCGTCGACGACGAGGTCGATGCCGCCGACTGCGCGCATGTTCAGGCCCGTGGCCGTGACGACGATGTCGGCGTCGAGTCGCTCCCCGGACTGCAGCGCGATTCCGGCTTCGGTGAACCGCTCGATCCGGTCGGTGACGATCGAGGCGCGACCCTCCCGGATCGCGGCGAACATGTCGCCGTCCGGGACCAGGCACAGGCGCTGGTCCCAGGGGTTGTAGCGGGGGGTGAAGTGGGTGTCGATGTCGTATCCGGCGGGTAGCTGCGCCTCGAGGCCCTTGCGCAGCAGCGCCTTCGTCTTGTCGGGCCGGCGACGTGCCACCTGGTAGGTGTAGGCCGAGGTGGCGATGCTGCGCCAGCGCACGAGCGGATTCGCCAGGGCCGCCGGCAGCAGACGGCGGGCCTTGGCAGAGAACGGGGCGGTGCCGGGCCGGGTGGCCATGTAGGTCGGTGACCGCTGCAGCATCGTCACGTGCCCGGCGGTCTGCGCCATCGACGGGACCAGTGTGACCGCGGTGGCGCCGCTGCCGATCACCACGACCTTCTTGCCGGTGTGATCGAGGTCCGCAGGCCAGTGCTGGGGATGGACCACCCGACCACGGAACGAATCGAGACCCGGGAAGTCCGGGGTGTAGCCCTCGGCGTAGTCGTAGTAGCCGGCGCAGGCGTAGAGGAACGAACAGGTGATCTCCACGATGTCCGCGCCGTGCCGGGCCCGCACCGTCCACCGGGCGTCGCGAGTCGACCACTGCGCGCCGAGGACCTGGTGGCCGAACCTGACGTGCCGGTCGATGCCGTACTCGGCGGCGGTGTCCTGGGCGTACTTGCGGATCTCGGCGCCCCCGACGATCGACTGCGCCTTGTCCCACGGGCGGAAGGAGTAGCCGAGCGTGGCCATGTCCGAGTCCGAGCGGATGCCCGGGTACCGGAACAGGTCCCACGTGCCGCCGATCGCCTCGCGGCCCTCGAGAATGGTGAAGCTGGTGTCCTTGCAGTACTTCTGCAGGTGGTACGCGGCACCGATACCGGACAGGCCGGCCCCGATGATGACGACGTCGACGTGTTCTCCAGACATGGCACCCCTGAACTTCCTCGTGTGACGGTGATCCGACGTGATCGATTGCGGCGGCGTGTCCGTCGGCCGGTGAGCGGTTCCCCGCGACGGTTCGGGCGCTCTCGACTCCGCCTGTGACCTACCCTACAAACAAATTGGACCTGAAGTCCAGAAGGAGATTCTAATTGGTGGCCCCGGCCGGCGGCGGTGTCGGCCGGGTCGCCCTTGACTGCCGCTGTGATCGCCCTTAAATTTCGGTTCTAGACCGCAGATCCAGAATATTGTTCTAAAGCGGCATTCTGCCCGTTCGAGCGGTCCGTGAACCGTCGAACACCCTCAGGGAAGGAACCCAATTGACCGACACCACCAGGCTCTTCATCGCGGGCGAGTGGCGCGAGCCGGCGGGCACCGGCTCGATCGACGTCGAGAACCCGGCCACCGGTCGGGTGTGCGGGTCGGTTCCCGCCGGCACCGTCGTCGACGTCGATGCGGCCGTCGCCGCGGCCCGCGCAGCCTTCAGCGCGTGGTCCCGCACCACGCCGGCGGAACGGCTCGGTCACCTCGAGCGACTGCTGGCGGCGATGCGCGGGCGCGCCGAGGAGATCGCGTCCGTCATCTCCATGGAAATGGGTGCACCACTGGGCTTCTCGCGTTCCGTGCAGGCCGGACTGCCGATCAGGGTGCTCGAGGGATTCGTCCGGACGCTGCCGGAGTACCGGTTCGAGCACGCCGTCGGGAACTCGTGTGTCGTGCGGGAACCGGCGGGTGTCGTCGCCGCGATCACGCCGTGGAACTATCCGATGCATCAGGCGATCGCCAAGCTGGGTGCCGCGCTCGCCGCGGGGTGCACGGTCGTGCTCAAGCCGAGTCAGGTGACCCCGCTGTCCTCGTACGTCCTCGCCGAGGCGGTCGTCGACGCGGGCCTGCCTGCCGGGGTGTTCAACCTCGTGACCGGAACCGGCGGTGTGGTCGGGGAGGCGCTCGCCGCGCACCCGGACGTCGACGTGGTCTCGTTCACCGGTTCCACCTCCGCCGGGCGGCGGGTCGCAGCCACGGCAGCGGGCACCATCAAGCGTGTGGGCCTCGAGCTCGGTGGCAAGTCCGCCAACGTCATCCTGCCGGACGCGGACTTCGAGCGCGCGGTCCGTACCGGCACCCGCCAGGTGCTGAACAACACCGGGCAGACCTGCACCGCGTGGACCCGCATGCTGGTGCCCGCCGACCGGCAGGAGGAGGCGGTCGCGCTGGTCCGGGAGGAGATGTCCGCCGTCGTGGTGGGGCAGCCGGCCGACGAGTCGACCACGATGGGGCCGTTGGCCTCCGCGGACCAGCGTGACACCGTGCTCGGCTACATCGAGAAGGGGATCGGGGAGGGTGCCCGCCTCGTGTGCGGCGGCGTCGAACGGCCGGACTGTGGGGCAGAGGGCCACTTCGTCGCGCCGACCGCGTTCGCGGACGTCACCTCGGACATGGTGATCGCGCAGGAGGAGATCTTCGGACCGGTGCTGTCGATCCTGCCGTACCGGGACGAGGCGCACGCGCTCGAGATCGCCAACGACTCCCGCTACGGACTCTCCGGCGCGGTCTGGTCCGCCGACCAGGAGCGGGCCACCGAGTTCGCCGGCCGGATGCGAACCGGGCAGGTCTTCGTCAACGGCGGTGCCTTCAACCCGTGCGCGCCGTTCGGCGGATACAAGCAGTCCGGCATCGGCCGGGAACTCGGCGCCCACGGGCTCGAGGACTTCCTCGAGGTCAAGGCCGTGCATTTGTGACCACCGCTCCGTACATCCATTACCCGACAACGTCATTCGAGAAGGACACACACTGATGGTGAAGGCAGCTGTGCTCACCGCCGCCGGCGGCGACTACGAGATCATGGACATCGAACTCCCCGAACCGGGGCCGGGTGAGGTGCGGGTGCGCCTGGCGGCCTCGGGGGTCTGCCACTCCGACCTGACGGTGGGCTCGGGCTCGGCCGCGGTCCTGCCGCCCGTGCCCACGGTCCTGGGCCACGAGGGCGCGGGGCACGTCGTCAGCGTCGGCGCGGGTGTCGAACACGTCGGGCCGGGGGACCGGGTCGTCCTCAACTGGACACCCGCCTGCTCGCGGTGCTGGCACTGCCGGCGCGGCGAGACGCATCTGTGCGAGAACGCGGCGGCCACCCGTCACCGCCCCTATGCGAAGCTGCCCGACGGCCGCGACGTGTACAACGGGCTCGGTCCGGCCGCTTTCGCCGAGGAGACCGTGGTACCCGCGGCCGCCGCCATTCCGTTGACCGTCGACATCCCGCTCGTCGACGCCGCGCTGTTGGGCTGCTCGGTCATGACCGGTGTCGGCGCCGTGCTCAACGCGGCGAGGGTGGCCGCCGGTGACACCGTCGCGGTGCTCGGTCTCGGCGGGGTCGGCCTGTCGGCTCTGCAGGGCGCCCGGCTGGCCGGCGCGTCGACCGTCATCGGCGTCGACGTCCACCCGGGGAAGGAGACGCTGGCCAAGGAGGCGGGTGCGACCGACTTCCTGGCCGTCGGACCGGACCTCGTCGCGCAGATCCGGGAGCTGACCGGCGGACGCGGCGCCGACCACGTCTTCGAGTGTGCCGGCCGCGCCGACGCGGTGGAGAACGCCTGGAGCGCCACCCGCCGGGGCGGGCAGGCCGTGGTTGTCGGTCTGGGCCCGACCACCGCGAGTGCGTGCTTCCCCGCGGCCGACCTGATGCTCACCGCCCGCAGCCTGATCGGGTGCTTCTTCGGATCGGCCGACATGGGTCGGGACGTGCCGCGGTTCGCGGCCGACCTCGCGGCCGGGCGCCTGGACGTGAGCTCGCTCGTGACGCACCGGATCGGCCTGGACCAGATCCCGGAAGCGTTCGCGCGCATGCGCTCCGGCGACGGCGGCCGGTCGGTGATCGTGTTCGGGGACGAGCGGTGACCGCGAGCGTTCGCGGGGCGGAGCTGGATCCCGGCGTCCGCGAGCTGCTCGCGGAGCTCGCGCGGCGGGAACAACCCGTCACGCTGGCGGGACAACGCGAGCTCTTCCGCGGCCTCGCGGCGCTGATGGGGGAGACACTGCCCGTCCACGCGGTGGAGGAGACGACCGCTCCGGCGGCCGCCGGCCACCGGGTGCCGGTGCGGATCTACCGCCCGACCGCCGACGCCGGGCTGCCGGTGCTGGTCTACCTGCACGGCGGCGGCTGGATCCTCGGCGACCTCGACACCGTGGACGCGGTCTCGCGCCGGCTGGCCGTGACCACCGGCCACGCGGTGGTCGCCGTGGACTACCGGCTCGCCCCGGAGCATCCGTTCCCGGTTCCGCTGGACGACTGCTACGCGGCCGTGAGCTGGCTCGCCGACAACGGTGCGCGGCTGGGCCTCGACGTCGGCCGACTGGTGGTCTGCGGGGACAGCGCCGGCGGTCACCTGACCCTCGGTGTCGCGGCACGGGCCCGCGACGAGAAGGGCCCCCACATCTCGCTGCAGGTGCTGATCTATCCGGCGGTCGACGACGACATGCAGACGGACTCGTACCGCGCCAACGGCGAGGGCTACTTCCTCACCCGGGACGCGCTCGCCACGATGTGGTCGTGCCTCGCGCCGGAATCGGTGCGCGAGCACCCGTATGTCACCCCGCTCCGCAACGGACGCCTCGACGGCCTGCCCCCGGCGGTGGTCGTCACCGCCGGGTTCGATCCTCTCCGCAGTGAGGGGGAGGAGCTGGTCGTGCGACTCGGGGAGGCCGGTGTTCCGGTGTCGCACAGGAATTTCCCCGGCCAGATCCACGGCTTCCTGTGGATGGCGGGGAGGCTGCCTGCCGCGTTGGACGCGTTCGACGTCATCGCGACCGCGTTGCGCGGATCGCGATAGCCGTCTCCGCGCCGCGGTCGGATTCCGACCGCGGCGCGGGTGGTGGATCGAGTCGATCCGCCGAGCTGCTCACACGTCAATCCTGACTGCGGAGCAGGGCATTCGGGCGTGCCTCGCCCGGAGCCCGATGCCGGGTTCGAGATCTCGGCCGGGACCGTCGTCGAGTCTCTCGCACGTCTCGACGGCCCGGCCCGGCCCGGCCCGGATCGGCGCGGGGCCATCCGAATGGCGCCGTCGAGGCGGTTGGGTTCGCCGTCGAGGGGTTCGCCGCGCGCCGTCGGCTGCGCGGCGAACCGCATCACCTTGAAGCTGCCGATCATGTTCAGGCGGACGACCGATTCGAACGGTTCGAGGGCCACGGCCGGCCCGTCTCGCGTCGGCACGCGCATGGTCGGCCGGGTCCGGAGCGGTGCACCTCCGCGCGCACCGGTCCCTGCTCGGCGGCGTCGAACACCGCACCGACCGCCTGCGCGTCGGTCGCATCCACAAGTCACGAATCTCGCTCCGGCGCAGATGGATTCGTCACGTACCGCTCCGTCCGAACCGGGCAGGTCGACGAGGGTGACGGTCGCACCGTGCTAGACCCGGCCGGGCTGCGGTGGCCGGTCCCGGGCCGGAGGTCGTGCCGGTGACGACGGCGTTGATGCCCCTGATCTGCACGGCTTCGCCTCGATCTCGCGAGTGGTTGCCTGGTTCCGGTGGCGGTCGGCAGTGCCGCATGCGCACCTCACGGATACGCGAGGCCCCGTGCGCAGGATCGTGATTCCGACCTCGGTGGAGGGGTGGACTTCGCGCGCCGAGTTACGCGTACCGACCGGGGGACGCGAAGAAGGCCCGCGACGGCACGGGCCTTCTTTCGCGTCGGGTCGATTGGCTAGCGGGACGCGCCGACGACACCCGCGGTGGTGAGGTCGTCGATGTCGGCGGCGGCGTAGCCGAGCTCGGTCAGCACCTCGGCGGTGTGCTGTCCCAGCGCGGGGGCTCCGGTGGCGGAGAATCGGGGAATGCTGCCGAGGTGCCAGGGGGAGCCGAGCGTCGTGTGTTCGATCCCGCTCGGGTCGGCGACGTCGATGAAGATTCCGGTGGCCTCGACGTCCGGGTTCTTCCGGACCTCGCCGTAGGAGCTGATGCGGCCGGCGACAACGCCGTTCGGCGTCAGCAACGTCATGGCCTCGTCGCTGGTCATCTTCGCGAACTCGGCCCGCAGCAGTTCGAGCAGCGCCGGACGATTGCGGACCCGGGCCTCGTTGGTGTCGAAGCGGGGGTCGCGGGCGACGTCGGGCAGGCCGAGCAGGCTGCAGAGGCGGTCGAAGTGCACCACCGAGTACGCCGACACGACGATGGCGCCGTCCCGAGTGGGCATCACGTCCGCGGCGGGTGCCACGGTGGCCTGCCCGTTGCCCTTGCGCATCGGTTCGATGCCGGTGATCAGATATTCCCCCCAGTTCGGACCCTGAAGATGGACCGCCACCTCGAGCAGCGAGGTCTCCACCGTGTCGCCCTCCCCGGTGCGCAGGCGTCGGATGTAGGCGCCCAGGATCGCCTGCGCGAAGACGTGGCCGGCGACCGCGTCGACGGCGGGGAAACCGACCCGCTGCGGTTCACCGTCGGCCTCGCCGGTGACCCACATGATGCCGCTCTCGGCCTGGGCGGCGATGTCGAGACCCGGCCGGTACTTCGACGGCCCGTGCAGGCCGAAGCCGCTGACCGTGGCGTAGATGACGCTCGGGTGCGCGGCGCGGACCTGTTCGGCGCCGAGTCCGAACGACTCCATCACCCCGGGACGCAGGTTCTGCACGACGATGTCCGCGCCGGCGATCAGGTCGCGGGCGACCCGAATCCCCTGCTCGTCCTTCAGATCCAGGGCGATGCAACGCTTGTTGCGGTTGTAGTTCCGCAGGATCGCCTCACCGTAGATGCCGATCAGGCGGGACGATTCGCCCTGCACGGGTTCGACCTTGATCACGTCGGCGCCGAGGTCGACCAGGATCTGCGTGGCGGCCGGGGCGGCGATGAACTGCCCGAAGTCGACGACGCGGACGCCGTCCAGTGGTCCTGTCATGCGTGGTTCTCCTCTGCGAGTGCGGTGAGCTTTGCGGCGTCGCGTTCCGGACGCACCAGGAAAGTTGCGGCGGCACCGCCGACGGCCATCAGGACGCCGGTGAGGGCGAAGCCGTGGCCGTAGCCGGAGACCTTGTCGGCGGCATTGCCGACGAAATAGCCGAGCACCAGCGGGGCGAGCACGCCGGCCATGCTGTAGAACGCCACCAGGAAACCGAGGACCGGACCTCGTTGGCGGGGGTGGACGACATCGGAGATCGCGGTGAACGCGACCGCGTACGCGGCGGAGTTGAGCGAGAACGCCAGCGTGATGAACACCATCTGCGGCAGACCCGCGGGCAGCGCGGTGAAGGCGGCCATCGACACACCCGCCGCGACGACCAGGCCGCCGGCCAGATATCCGCGGGAGATGCGCCGAGCGACGCCCCGCGCGGTCAGCCGGTTCGACAACCAGCCCGCGCCGATCGCGCCGGCCGCGGCGAAGGCATACGGCAGCATGACCAACCGACCAACGGTGATCGTGTCGTAGCCCAACCCGTCGGACAGGTAGACCGGCAGCCAGGCCACCTTCAACGTCGTCGACCAGTAGGAGAAGAAGGTCAGCAACGCGATGCCCACGACGGTTCCCGTGGTCAGCAGCGTCCGGTACGGTGCGACGGCCAATTCCACTGTGCCGTCGGCGGTCTCGGTCTGCGGAGGTGCGTCCTTGCCGAAGATCAGCCAGACCACGGCCCACAGCGCACCCAGGACGATCAGGACACCGAACGCGGCGTGCCACGACCAGGTCACGATGACCCAGGTCAGCACCGGCGCCGCCAGCAGGGGCCCCACCGACGCGCCGGCGGTGACGACCCCGCCCGGCAGGGCGCGCTTGGCCGGAGGAAACCACGAGTGCACGGAATGGGTGGCCAGCGCATAGGCGGGCCCCTCCGCGAAGCCGAGGACGATCCGGCACGCGAGCAGCACTCCGAAGCTGACCGGGCCGAGGAGTGGGATCATCGTCACGATCCAGACGAGCATCAGGATCGCCAGCAGCCAGCGCACGCCGATCCGCGAGGAGAGTGCGCCGAGCACGATCGCACCGGCGGCGAACAGCCAGAAGAAGGCGCTCTGCACCAGTCCGAACTGCTGTGGCGTGATGCCCAGATCCGTCTTTATCTGGACGCCGGCGAAGCCGAGCACCGACTTGTCGGCGAAGTTGAGAAGCAGGAACGCGAACAGCAGCAGGGTGACGAGCCAGGCGCGCGAGCGTGTCGGCGATGCTGCGACTGTTGCTGTCCGCGAAAGTGTTTCAGTCATGGGGAGGACTCCGAACCGACTCTGTGGATGGGCGGACACAGGAGACCGGGGGCGGGCGAGGGTGGCCGGTGTGCCCCGGTGCCGCGGTCGCGTCGACCGGCTAACACCTGTGATCTGGCGCACTTCCATTCAAGAAGGTGTCGACCGACAAGTCAAAGTCCAAGTTTCACCCGAATTGAGTGTGGACGCCTATTGATCGAATGGGACGACATCGGTTTCGGCGCGGTGCCGTTCGCGGACCCGATGATCGGCCGCGAGCGAGGCCAGGGACGCCGATTCGACCAGCGAATGTCCCCGTTCCATGTGTCCGGAGATGGCGTCGAGCCACTCCTGAAGGGAACGCTTCGAAGAAGTCAGGAACTCGGTGGTCGCCCGGGTGACCCGACCCTTGCGATACAGCGCGACCAGGGGGCGGGCCAGTGTCGGTGACAGCTCCCGCACCGTCCCGCCGCGGTGCCGGGCATCGAGGGCGATTCGGAGCGGAATCACCGCTGCGCCACCGCCGGACAGCACGATCGGCAGTACCGCACCGCGTTGGGGCACCTCCATCACGATCCGCGGTTCGACCCCGTGCTCCCGCAGCGAGTTCTCGATGTACTCGCGGGTGGCCGTGCCGTGTCCGCCCATCACGAACGGAACGCGCGCCAGGGCCTCGATCGGTACCGGATCCGGCCAGTACGAGTCCGTGCCGGGCGGGCAGACGAGCACGAACTTCTGATCGGTCAGGTGTTCGGTGATCAGATCGTCCATCGGAGCCTCCGATGCCACGAATCCGATCTCGCACGCGCCGGACCGGACCAGGTTCGCCACCTCCACCGCGTCGTCGCGCTCCTCGATGTGAAACCGGACGTCGGGGAACTGCGCGCGGAACTTCGCCACCCACACCGACAGTGGGTCCATGGACATGTCCGACAGGGTCGCGATGTCGATTCGCCCCCCGCCCACCTGCCCGACGGTGCGTACCGCGTTCGCCGCCGCCTCCGACTCCCTCAGGATCATGCGGGCCGGACCGATCAGCGCCTCCCCGGCCGGCGCGAGGACGAGACCCCTGCCCACGCGGTGGAACAGTTCGGTTCCCAGGTCCTTCTCGAGTTTGCGTACCGCCTGGGACAGCGAGGGTTGTGCGACCCGCAGCGCGGCGGCGGCGCGATTGACGCCCCCGTGATCGACGACCGCGAGGAAGTACTCCATCTGGCGAAGCTCCATGAAGCCACGCTATCCGCCCCGGCAGGGCAACGGAATCCGACACGGGTGAGCGACTTTCGGTGATCGGGCAGCGCCCGCGCATAGTCGTTTCCTATGCGCGGCGGCGAGTACGCGTATTGGACGACGGCAACCCGCATGCCTTCAATGGTGATCGGCGCCGGCGCGATGGTCGATGCCGCGAGCGGCGCCGCGCGGGCTCGCTCCACTCGTCCCTTCGGCAAGCAGAGGTATCGATGTCCACTCAGTACAGCGTCGCCGGGAGCGTCGCGATCATTCGTCTCGACAATCCCCCGGTCAACGGCCTCGGGCAGTCGGTCCGGGCGGGGATCGTCCGCGATCTCTCGCGTGCGCTCGACACGCCCGACGTCGAGGCGATCGTGCTGGCGGGTACCGACGGCGTCTTCTCGGCCGGAGCCGACATCCGGGAGTTCGGGACCTCCAACGCCGGTGCGGAGCCGTCCCTGCATGCGGTGATCGAGGCGCTGGAGGACTCGCCCAAGCCGGTCGTCGCCGCGATCGAGGGCACGTGCTTCGGCGGGGGCCTCGAGCTCGCCCTCGCTACGCATCACCGGGTCGCGACCGCGGCGTCGCGGGTCGGTTTGCCGGAGGTGAAGCTGGGTCTCGTTCCGGGAGCCGGCGGCACCCAGCGGCTGCCCCGGGTGCTCGACGTGCGGACCGCGGCGGAGATGATCACCGGGGGAGCGCCGAGGACCGCACGGGCGCTCGCGGCGGATCCGCGCCAGCGCCTGTTCGATCGCGTGGTGGAGGCCGATGCAGTCGCCGCGGCAATCGAGTTCGCGCGTGAGGTCGCAGGCCGGGGCGTGCGCACCAGGGTGCGTGACCTGGCGGTCGACCCGGGCGGCGCCACGGTGCTCGGCGCGCTGCGGGCGCAGCTGACCGCGCGGAGCCGTGGGTTCGCCGCACCGCTGCTCGCGCTCGACCTCGTCGAGAAGGCGATCGCCGCGCTGTTCGACGTGGGTCTGGCCGCGGAGGGTGCGGCGTTCCGGGAGCTGGTCGGCGGCGTGCAGTCGGCCGCGCTACGGCATGCCTTCTTCGCCGAACGGGCGGCCCGCCGGGTTCCCGGCCTCGCGCCCGACACGCCGATTCGGGACGTGCGGCAGGTGGCCGTGGTCGGTGCCGGCACGATGGGCGTCGGCATCGCGATGACCTTCGTCGACGCCGGGATCCCGGTCACCGTCCTGGAAACGTCGCAGGAGGCGCTCGACCGAGGGCTGGCCACCATTCGTCGCAACTACCAATCCCAGGTGGACAAGGGCAAGCTCGCCGCGATCGTGCTCGAACAGCGGATGGCCCTGCTGACCCCGTCCGTCGACTACGCGGCGCTCGCCGACGTCGACCTGGTGATCGAAGCGGTCTTCGAGGACATGGAGGTCAAACGTGCGGTGTTCACGCGCCTCGACGCGGTGACGAAACCGGGCGCCATCCTCGCCACGAACACCTCGACGCTCGACGTCGACCAGATCGCCGCGCTGACCGGCCGCCCCGGCGACGTCCTGGGCATGCACTTCTTCAGTCCGGCGAACGTGATGGCACTGCTCGAGATCGTGCGCGCCGGCAGGACGTCCGACGACGTGCTGGCGACGGCGTTGGCGGTTGCCCAGCGGATCGGAAAGACCGCAGTCGTCTCGGGCGTGTGCGACGGGTTCATCGGCAATCGGATGCTGGCCCGCTACCGTCGCGCGGCGCAGCTGATGCTGGAGGCCGGCGCGACGCCCGAGCGGATCGACTCCGCCATCGAGGGATTCGGGTATGCGATGGGGCCGTTCCGGATGGCCGACCTGGCCGGTGGCGACATCGGCTGGGCGGTCCGGAAGCGCCGCTACGCGGAGGACCCCGACATGCCCCGAGACGTGTTGTCCGACACGCTCTGCGAGATGGGACGATTCGGCCAGAAGACCGGGGCCGGGTGGTACGACTACGAACCCGGGCGCCGCGCCGCGATCCCGAGCCCGGTCGTGGCCGAGATGCTGGCGGACTTCCGGCGGCAGTGGGACATTCGGAGCGTGGAGATCTCCGACGAGGAGATCGTGCAGCGGTTGGTCTTCGCGCTCGTCGACGAGGGTGCACGGATCCTGGACGAGGGCATCGCGTTGCGGGCCTCCGACATCGACGTGGTCTACCTGGCCGGGTACGGCTTCCCGCGGCACCGCGGCGGCCCGATGTTCCACGCCGACACGGTCGGCCTCGATCGCGTCGAGGACGCGGTGCGCCGATTCGACGTCGACGGTCGAGGACCGGCACCCCTCCTGGCTCGGCTGGCCGCCGAGGGCGGCACCTTCCGGTGACGATCCTCGCCCCCGATCGCGCCGCGTTCGTCGCCGGCACCCGCGGCACCTGCGCCGGCGCGGACTCCGGGCACTGGCGCCGTGACGCTAGGGCGCGGCGACGCGGGCGATGAGGCCGAGGAAGTACTCGATCAGTTCCTCTGCCGCAGTGGGGGAGTCGACCTCGGTCAGCTCGATCGCACACGCGAGCACCACGGCGGTGACCGCGTGCGCGAGGGAGTCGCCGTGGGGGAGGGACGCGCTGTCGAGCTCGTCGATGTTGGTGCGCACCCACGCGGTCACGCGCTCCTGACGCGCTCGCCACAGTCCCGGGGGGCCCTCCATGGCGTGGAACAACCGCGTCTGTTCGCGGTCGCGCCAGCACCCGTCGAGGTAGGCGCGTGCCCCGGCCAGGTAGATCGCGAGCGTGTCGGTTTCCCCGGCCTCGCGTGCGCGTGCGCTGCCCTCCTCGGTCCGGCGCCGCTGCCGATGATAGAACTCGTCGTAGAGCGCGCCGAAGACCTCGGCCTTGCCCCCGAAGTGGTGGTAGATGCTGCCGACGCTGATCCCGGAGCGCTCCACCAGTTCGGCGATGCTGGAGGCCTCGTACCCCTTCTCCGCGAACACCGCACCGGCCGCGTCGAGAACCGCGCGCCGAGTCGATTGTGCTCTCGGCGAGTACCGTTGCTCCACGTCGGCGCCCGTCACCGGGGCGTCCGACGGTGCCGGGCGAGTCGAATTCATCCCGCCATCATGTCCCGTCGGCTCAGCGCGACCTCGAGCAGTGCCCGGGCCGCGGGTGCCAGCACCCCCGCGCGGTGCAGCACCGCCATCGTGAGCATGATCGGCGGGTCCGACGCCCTCGCCACCACGCCCGGTTCGTCGGCGTTGGCGGCCTGCTGCCGGGTGATCCAGCACATGCCGGCGCCGGCGGCGACCAACGGGATCGCCGACTGGCGGTGCGCGGTGACGACCCCCAGCCGGGTGCGACGCGCGGCGCGGCGCAGCGCGGCCTCCACCGTGGTCCGCGCCCGGGACCCGCTCGTGACGGCGATCGCAGGCAGGTCGGGAAGCTGGTCGTACGGCAGCGGATCGGGCAGTTCGGCCGCGACCGACGCCGGCAGCGCAACACACATCTCGTCGGTGCTCAGCGGGTGCACCTCGACACCGGGCTGGTCCTGGTCCTCGACCTCCGGGGCGAGGAATCCGAACCCCAATTCGACGCTGCCGTCGAGTACCGCCCGGGTGATGTCCGACTCGGACGAGTACTCGCGGACCCGCACCGTCACCCTGGGATACGCCCGCCGCAGGTCGCCGATCAGAACGGGCAGCGGGGACTCGCAGGCGCTGGCGGTGGCACCCACGTCGACGTGCCCGTTGTACAGACCCGAGAGTTCCGCGACCGAGGCGTGTGCCGTCGCGACGTCGCGCAACAACTGCCGGGCCGGCTTGATCAGGTCCTTCCCCGCGGGGGTGGGTACCAGACCCCGGCCGACCCGGTGGAAGAGCGGAGTGCCCAGTTCGCGTTCGAGCACCCTGATCGACTGCGAGAGCGACGGCTGGGCCAGGTGCAGTGCCGCGGCCGCGCGCACCACACCGCCGTGGTCGATCACGGCGAGGAAGTGCTCGGCCTGCCGGAACTCCATTGCCACCTCTATAACAGGATTCGTCGCAGCTCGCGTCCGGGTGCGGTCGGTTCAGCCTAGCCCGGGCCGTCGGAGATACGCTCGCGCGGTGGACTCGCGTCAGCTGCGCTATTTTCTCGCCGTCGTCGAGCACGGCAGCGTCACGCGGGCTGCCGAGATCCTCTTCGTGGCGCAGCCCGCGCTGTCCCAGTCACTGCGGGCGCTGGAGAACGAACTGGGTGTGGAGTTGTTCCGTCGGGTTCCCCGCGGGATGGAGCTCACGGTCGCGGGCGAGGCCCTGGTGGGTCCGGCGCGGCAGGTGATGGAGTCGTCCCGCTCCGCGGACGAGGCCGTGCGCCGCATCGCCGGTCTGGCCGGTGGCCGCCTCGATCTCGCCACTCCACCGGACCTCGCGGTGGATCCGATCGTGGCGCTGGTCGCCCGGTTTCGTGCCCGGCATCCCCGGGTGTGGGTGAATCTGATCGATCCCGGATCGCACTCGAACGTCGCCGATCTGCTGCGCGCCGCCCGGTGTGAGGTGGGTGTCGACTACCTCCCGGTCGGGGGCTCGCGCGTGGTGGCGCACACCCTCGGCCGGCGCCGGTTGCTCCTCGGTCTCCCGCCGGGATCCCCGCACACTCCGGCACGGTCGCTACCGCTCGAACGTCTTGCGGAGATTCCGCTCGTGATCGGCCCGCGCGGTACGGCGGTGCGCGACGAGGTCGAGCGCACGTGCGCCGGCCTCGGATTTTCCCCGCGCGTCGTGGTCGAGGTCGAGCACGAGCACCACGTGTTTCTCCTGGTCGCTGCCGGGGCCGGGGCGGCGTTCCTCACCGATCGCGAGGCCGAGCAGGCGGCGCGGCGCGGAGTCGCCGTCGTGCGCACCGACCCGGAACTGGGTCGCGACTTCGGCGTCGTCTGCCGGTCGGACGAACTGTCTCCGGCCGCACGTGCCTTCGTCGAGGAGGCGACGGTCGGCGTCGCCGACGACGCGATCACGCCCCGGTAGCGCCGCGCGCAGGCATAACCCGACGCTATCGATGCCAGTGGAGTTCCGTCTTTGACCGCGGTCGCCCGCCCCGGAAACGTGGCTGGAAAGGGTCGTCGTCGACGAGGATGGGCATGCGCGAGACAGCACACGATGAGGAAAGCTGCGGGGGAGTCCGGGCGGCCAGGGTCGGGCCTGCCGCCCCGCACGCGCTCGTGACGCGGTTCGCCGCGTGACCGACGTCCGCATCGACACATCCGCCCGACCGGACCGGAGCCGACGGAGCGGTGCCCCGGGATGGGTGCTGCTGGTGGCCTCGTTCACCGCGTTTCTCGGTGGGGTCAATCAGGGCACGCTGAACGTCGCGCTCCCGGTGATCGCCGCACACTTCGGGACCGGCCCGACCGTCACCAGCTGGATCCTGCTGTCCTATCTCGTCGGGATGGCCGGCACCATTCTCGTGTTCGGGCGTGTCGCCGACCTGGTCGGCAGACGCCGGGTGTTCCTCTGGGGGATGACGCTGTTCGCGGTGTCCAGCGTGGCGTCGGCGCTCGCACCCGGCGTCGGCATGGTCGTCGCCGGTCGGGCGGTGCAGGGCGTGGGTGCGGCGATGATGTTCGCAACCGGCGCCGCGATGATCGCGGCGGCGTACCCGCCGGGCCGTCTGGGGTCTGCGATGGGGATCTTCTTCGCGGTCAATTCGGTTGCGCAGATTCTCGGTCCGGTGCTCGGCGGGGTCATCGCCGCCGAACTCGGTTGGCGGTGGCTGTTCTGGGTCAACGTTCCGATCGCGGTGCTCGCCTACGTCGCCGGGATGTCGGTGCTGCCGCGACCCGAGGGTGCCGGGCAACCTCGCGGGACCTTCGACGGACCCGGTGCGGCGCTGTCGATCGTCGCGATCGTGTCGGGCGTCGCGGCCCTGACCATGGGAGGCGAACGCGGCTGGGCCAGTACGCCGATCGTCGGGCTGCTCGCCGCGGCGGCGGTTGCCTCGGCCGCCTTCGTGTGGTGGGAGCGGCGGGCAGTGTTCCCCCTCCTGGACCTGACACTGTTCGCCGACAAGGTCTTCCGATGGGCGACGATCTCCAGCCTCCTGAACACAGCTGTCCGGTTCTCGCTGATCCTGGTGGTGGCGTTGATGTTCCAGACGGTGCACGCGCTCGGGCCGACCGTCGCGGGCCTGGCGGTGGTACCGATCTCGCTCGGAACGATGCTCGCCTCGCTCGCCTACGGCGTCATCGAACGGTGGCTCGGTCACCATCGGTTGGGGGTCGCCGGATCGCTCGTCACGGCCGCCGGGGTGGTGCTGCTGATCCCGTCCGTCACCGGATCGGCGTACCTGACGTTCACGATGATCGGCGGGTTCGTGGCGGGCGTGGGAACGGGTGTCCTGCTCACCGCCAACGGCGCCGCGGTGCTGCTCGAGTGCGAGCGGTCGATGCTCGGCGTGGTGAGCAGCGTCCGCGCGTTGATGCAGATGGTCGGCAACGTGATCGGGGTCGCCGGATGTCTGGTCGTCGTGGCGATGCCCCTGTCCGGCGGGGACCGCAGTGCCGTGTACGGCCGCAGCGGTGCCACTCTCGGTCCGGCGGCGTCGGACGCCCTGGTTCGGGGATTCCACTCGGTCTTCGTCGTGCTCGTGGTGGTCGCGCTGGCGGGTGCCCTGGCCTCCTCCGCGGCGCGAGGTCGGCCCCGCGCACGACGGTGACGGGCCCGGAAACCGCAGGTGACGGGAGCCATAAGCGGATCCGATGCATCGCATTTAGAATACCGCTCTAGTGGTGTGACATAGTCGATGGTGCACTGAGTGGCGTGGATCACACTCACTCGATCACTTCGGAAGGTTCAGCGATGACCGTATCCGCGCCAGCGAAGGTCCCAGTCGTGTCCGTCGAGCCGGCGGCCCCGCCGCCGAGCCGAGGACGGGCATGGGTCGTGACCGGCATGCTCCTCGTCTTCATGCTGATCAACTTCGGGGACAAGGCGATTCTCGGGCTTGCGGCCAAGCCGATCATGAAGGATCTGGGCCTGACGGCGAGCCAGTACGGCATCCTCTCTAGCGCCTTCTTCGCGCTGTTCAGCATCTCGGCGATCGTGGTCGGATTCGTCACGAACCGGGTGCAGACCAAGTGGGTGCTCGCGGTGCTCGCGGTCGTCTGGGCACTGACGCAGCTGCCGATGCTGCTGAACGTCGGGTTCGTCGCGATCCTGGTGAGCCGGGTGGTCCTCGGTGCGGCCGAGGGGCCCGCGAACCCGTTGGCCATGCATGCGGTGCAGAAGTGGTTCCCCAACGAGCGGCGAGCCCTGCCCTGCTCGATCATCAACCTCGGGGCCTCGTTGGGCGTCGTGGTGCTGGCGCCGTTGATGACCAGCATCATCATCGCGTACGGCTGGCGCCTGGCCTTCTTCGCGATGTTCGCCATCGGGCTGGTCTGGGTGGTCGCGTGGATGGTCGTGGGCCGCGAGGGCACCTACGGGTCGGCGGGCGCAGCCGCGTCGGCCCGGCCGGAGGCGGAGGTCGCGGCGGAACCCCCGATCCCGTACCGGCGGCTCTTCCTGTGCGGAACCAGCCTCAGCGTGCTGTTCTCGTCGTTCGCCGCGTACTGGGCGCTGGCGATCATGATCTCCTGGCTGCCGGTCTACCTCGAGGGCCCGCTCGGACACAGCCCGCGCGCGACCGGACTGCTGATCGTCCTGCCCTGGGGCGTCAGCGGCGCGCTGATCCTCGCCCAGGGATTCCTGACCGACGCGTTGATGCGGCGCGGGGTGTCGAGCCGGGTCGCGCGCGGACTGCTCGGCGCAGGCTGCGTCCTGACCGCGGCGACGGCGATGCTCCTGCTGCCGGTCGCCCCGGCGGGGGGTCTGGCGCTGGCTGCGGTGACCGTCGCGTTCGCGGTCGGCGGCCTGCAGTTCGCGATCGGTTCGACGATGATCGGCGAGATCACCCCGGTCCGTCAGCGCGCGGCCGTGCTCGCGACGATGACCGGGCTCTACACCACGGCCGGCCTGATCGCCCCGTACGTGACCGGCAGGCTCGTCCAGGCCGGCGGCGGTGCCGACGAGGCGGCCGGATTCAACACGGCATTCGTGGTGGCCGGCGTTCTGATGTTGGCCGGCGGGATCAGCGCGGCACTGTTCGCTCGGCCCGAGCGCGACGCCGCCCGGGTGCGGGCGGGGTCGGTGCCCCACCTCACACCCGCCGCCTGAGCCGTTCGCCGCAGCGGCCCTGGAACCACTGGGTTCCAGGGCCGCTGCGGCGAATGAGTTCGCGGCATAACCCCAACCGATCGGGGTGTACGCATTCACGTCTTGGTCCCGGGCTCCCCGGTGCTGATTGATTGGACTGACGCAAGTTTCGTGCACAGAAGGAGCCCTCATGCGGGATGCAGTCATCGTCGACGCCGTCCGGACCCCGGTCGGTAGGCGCAACGGATCGCTGGCCGGGATCCATCCGGCGGACCTGTCCGCCCATGTCCTCTCCGCCCTCGCCGACCGTACCGGCATCGACCCGTCGATCGTCGACGACGTCGTGTGGGGCTGCGTCGGACAGGTCGGGGACCAGGCGAACAACATCGGCCGCAGTGGTGTGCTCGCCGCCGGCTGGCCCACGACGGTGCCGTCGACGACGGTCGACCGGCAGTGCGGCTCGAGTCAGCAGGCGCTGCACTTCGCGGCAGCCGGTGTCGTCTCCGGCCAGTACGACGTCGCCGTCGCCGGCGGCGTGGAGTCGATGTCGCGGGTGCCGATGGGATCGAGTCGCCAGTCCGGGCAGCCGTTCGGCCGGACCGTGCTGGACCGCTTCGGCGTCGACACGTTCAATCAGGGTGTCGGGGCCGAGATGATCGCGGAGAAGTGGGGCCTCTCCCGCGCGCACGTGGATGCCTTCGCCGCCTCCTCGCACGAGAAGGCCGCTGCGGCAGCGGATTCGGGTGCCTTCACCGGACAGATCGCGGTCCTGCCGGGAGTGCTGGATGTCGACGAGGGCATCCGGCGTGGCACCACGGTGGACACGCTCGCCTCGCTGAAGCCCTCCTTCAAGGAGGACGGGGTGATCCACGCCGGCAACGCCTCGCAGATCTCCGACGGATCCGGTGCCCTGCTGATCACGACCGGCGAGAGGGCGCGGCAACTGGGGCTGACGCCGATCGCCCGGATCCACACCGCGGTGCTCGCGGGTGACGACCCGGTGACGATGCTCACGGCACCGATCCCGGCGACCGCGAAGGCGCTCGCGAAGTCCGGGCTCTCGATCGCCGACATCGGCGCGTTCGAGGTCAACGAGGCCTTCGCTCCCGTCCCGTTGGCGTGGCTCGCGGAGACCGGTGCAGACCCGGGTCGACTGAATCCGCTCGGCGGCGCCATCGCGGTCGGGCATCCGCTCGGCGGGTCCGGTGCGGTGCTGGCGACCCGGCTGGTGCACCACATGCGCGACAACGGTATTCGCTACGGTTTGCAGACCATGTGCGAGGGTGGCGGGATGGCCAACGCCACCATCTTCGAATTGCTCTGACGGGCGTTCGCGCCGGAACGGTCGAACACCCGGCAGGAGCCCACGGACACACCGAGGACGGGGTGCGCGTCAGCTGGTGATGCGGGGGACTCGGGCGGCGCGGCGCGGCGGGGCGCGCAGGTCCGGTCGAAACGCACTGGGGCGGTGGTCAAGACGGCTGCTTCCCGCTCGACCCGGGCGCGATCCGGCCCGCGCGGGGGTGGGCGCCGTCGCCCGCGGTGCCCACCCCCGACCCCTAGAGCGCGGCGAATGCGGCCGCGACGTACTCGGCGGAACGGTCGGAGCCGAGCAGTCCCGCCCCCATCCGGTTCATCGTGTAGGAGATCGTCGCGCGCCGCTCGGTGTCGATGACGATCTGCGACCCGCCCCAGCCGCCCCAGAAGCAGATTCGGCGGTCCGGCACGTACGGAACGGATTCCGGTGTCGGCAGACCGAATCCGATGCCGAAGCGGATCGGCACGCCGAGCACCAGGTCGACGCCGTCGGACTGCTTCTCGAAGATCAGCTCGACGGTGTCGGGCCCGAGCAGCCGGACGCCGTCGACGGTGCCGTCGCAGGCGATCGCGGACTGGATGCGGGCCAGCGCGCGAGCGTTGGAGTGCCCGTTCGCGGCACCGATCACCGCGTCGCGCCAGCCGTCGGTCCACGACACCGTCGCGTCGACGGGCGGGTTGCCGAACGTCTTGACCATCACCGAGTTCGGATCCAGGGAGGCGAAGTCGATCGAAAGCGGCGGCGGCGGAACGACGTTCGCGACGCGGCCGTGGTCGGCGCGGTCGACGCCGAAGCGGAAGTCGGCGCCGAGCGGTCCGGTGACCTCCTCGGCCACGAACCGCTGCAGGTCGCGGCCGTCGACCCGGCGGACCAGTTCGCCGAGCAGGTGCCCGTGGTTGATCGCCTGGTAGCCGGAGGCGGTGCCCGGCGCCCACCACGGGGCCTGGTCGGCGAGCCGCGCGCACGCCACCGGGAGGTCGTAGAGCTGGTCCCGGGTCAGCGGCTCCTGCCACCCCGACACCCCGGAGGTGTGGGAGAGCAGGTGCCGGACCTCGACGCCCTCCTTGCCGTTCGCGGCGAACTCCGGCCAGTACTTCGACACCAACGCGTACGGGTCGATCAGGCCGCGGTCGATCAGCATCAGCACCGCGAGCGCCGTGACGGTCTTGCTGCACGACCACACGTTGGTGATCGTGTCGCGCTGCCACGCGGTGGTGCGGTCGGTGTCCGCCCAGCCGCCCCAGATGTCGACGACGGGCGCGCCGTCGATCGTGACCGCGATCGAGGCGCCCAGGTCCTCGCCCGAGTCGAGGTTGCGGCGCAGGGCGTCGCGCAGGTCGGTGAATCGCGGATCGCAGGTGCCCGAAATCTCTGTCATGTGCTGCCGACTCCGTTCGGTCGATGTGAGTCAGGCCACATTAATTGAACTCGAGCTCGAGTAGAAGTGCTCGTCGCGTCGGGGTCGACCCTTCTACATATGCGAATGTGTGCATATGATTGGCCGGGGGCCGAGGTGCGGCACCGGGAGGGGCAGTCATGGGAGTCGGCCACGGTCACGGACACGCGGCGGAACCGGGCACGGCCGGACCGTCGTCCGCGCGGATCCGCCGGATGGTCGTCGCGCTCGGCATCCTCCTCGGTTTCCTCGTCCTCGAGGTCGTCGTCGGCCTCGCGATCGGCTCGCTCGCCCTGCTCGCGGACGCCGGCCACATGCTCACCGACGTCGTCGGGATGTCGATGGGGCTGGTCGCGCTGCTGCTCGCCCGGCAGGGGTCCAAGGCGGCCGCCCGCACGTTCGGCTGGCACCGCGCCGAGGTCCTCACCGCGATGGCGAACGCGGTGCTGCTGCTCGCCGTCGCGGTGTGGGTGATGTGCGAGGCCATCGGCCGGATCGGCGACAGCCCGGAGATCCCCGGCCTGCCGATGCTGCTCACCGCCGCCGCCGGACTCGCCGCGAACCTCGTGGTCATGCTGCTGCTGCGCGCCGACGCCGAGGACTCCCTGGCCGTCCGCGGTGCCTACCTCGAGGTTCTCGCCGACGCGGTCGGCAGCGTCGGCGTCCTGATCGCCGGTGCCCTCGTGCTGCTGTTCGACTGGACCTGGGCCGACATCGTCGTCGGTGTGCTGATCTCGCTGTGGGTGGTGCCGCGGGCCATGAAACTCGCCGCGGCCGCGCTGCGGATCCTGACCCAGGCGTCCCCCGCGACCGTCGACGTCGACGCCGTTCGCGCGGACCTGCAGGCCCTGCCCGGTGTCTCCGGTGTCCACGACCTGCACGTGTGGACGCTGACCACCGGCATGGACGTCGCGACCGTGCACCTGACCACCGACACCGACTCGCAGAGCGTGCTGCGCGCCGCCAAGACCGTCCTCGACGGGCACGGCCTCGAACACGCCACCGTGCAGGTCGAGTCCGGCGTCGACGGGACCCGCTGCGAGGAGAACCTGACGTGGTGACCGGTCAGCGGTAGCCGTCGGTGTCCGCAGGCAGTCCGCGGTCCTGCACCTCGACGAGGTAGCGCCAGCAGTCCGGGCGAGAACCGTCGACGTCGGTGAACCCGTGCCGCCGGGCCAGCTGCCCGCTCGAGACCACCGTGCCGCTCAGTGCCGCGACCTCGGGGTCGGCGGCCAGCGCCGCCACCGCGCGACCGACGAACGTCGGCGACTCGGAGATCGCGAAGTGCGGCTCCCGGTCGAGGGCGTCGCGCCAGTTCTCCTCCGTCACACCGAAGATCTCCAGCATCGTCTCCGACCGCAGCCAGCCGGGCGTGACCGCGACCGCGGCGCACCCGTGCGGCGCCAGTTCGTACGCCTGTGCGGTCGTCATCCGCTGCACCGCGGCCTTGACGAGGTCGTAGTAGAACCCGACCTGGTGCCGGTACGCGACGTTGTACTCCGCGGTGCCGTCGGTCATCTCGACCACGAGTCCGCCCGGCCGCCGGATCAGCAGCGGCAGGGCGAAGTGGCTGGTGATCGCGTGCGTGTCGATGCCCATCCGCAGCATCCGCAGGCCGCCGTCGAGGTCGTGCTCCCACACCGTGGTGCCGAACTGGGCGTATCGGTCGCCGCCGAAGATGTCGTTGACCAGGACGTCGAGCCTGCCGTGGTCGGCGTCGATGCGCGCGATCAGGGTGCGCACCTGCTCCGGTTCGAGGTGGTCGACGCGCAACGCGATCCCGTCGCCGCCGGTCGCGGCGATGAGGTCGCCGGTCTCCTCGATGGTTTCGGGCCGGTCGATCTCCGAGCGCCCGGCGCGGCTGCTGCGTCCCGTCGCGTAGACCGTCGCGCCCGCCCGGGCGAGTTCGACGGCGATCGCGCGGCCGGCGCCGCGGGTGGCGCCGGCCACCAGGGCGACCTTGCCGGTCAGATCCGCTGCGCTCACCGGCTGGTCCGCGTGACGCCGGCGCCGGGACGCCACAGGTCGACGTGCAGGCGGTCCTCCGACACCGTCGTCAGCACCACCTCCTCGACACCGAGTTCGAAGATCTGCGCGTCCTCGCCCGGGTTCTCCGGGTAGGAGTCGAGGATCACCCGTTTCTCGTCGCCGGTCAGTTCCCGGGCACGGCCGGAGATCTTCGCGTCGCCGCCGTCCATCGTGTGGTGACCCGGGTTCGAGTGCAACGAGTACCGCGGATCCCGCTGCAGGTCCCGTGCCTTGCGGGCACCCGGCATCGAGCCGAGCACGAGCAGCCCGCGGAAGGTCTCGACCTCGGTGCCGCTGACCCGCGGCGAGCCGTCCGCACGCAGGGTCGCGAGGACGTGGTGCTTGTGTGCGGTCAACCGCGCGCGAACCGCGTCGGCCAGGTCGGGTGCCTCGTCGGAGAACTGTTGCCAGGTCGTCATGAAACCCAGTGTGCGTGCCCATCCCTGACATCTCCTGTCAGTGACACGTCGTAGTGTCCGGCGGGTGCGATCAAGTCGGCTGCTCGATCTGATGCTGCGTCTGCAGGGCGGACCGGGCTCGACCGCGGGCCGGCTGGCCGAGCAGCTCGGCGTCTCGGTGCGCACCGTGTACCGCGACGTAGCTGCACTGCAGGCGGCGGGAGTCCCGGTGTACACCGAGAGCGGCCCCGGCGGCGGGATCCGGTTGCTCGACGGCTGGCAGTCCAAGCTCAGCGGAATGACCGAGGTGGAGACGTCGGCCCTGATGCTGCTCGGGATCCCCGGGCTGGCCGCGGACCTGGGGCTCGGGGCACAGACCGCGGCGGCGGAGGCGAAGCTGCTCGGCCTGATGCCGCTGCCGCTGCGTACCGGCGCCCGGCTGTGGCGTTCCCGGTTGCACGTGGACGCACCCGGCTGGTTCGACACCGCCGACCGCACCCCGCATCTCGCGGCGGTCGCGCGCGCCGTGCTCGACGGTCGCCGGGTGCGGATCGGATACCGCAGGGGCCGCGGGGTCGTCACCCGGACCCTCGACCCGCTCGGGCTGGTCGCCAAGGCCGGGGTCTGGTACCTCGTCGCCGTGCACCGGGGGCGGACGCTGTCCTACCGGGTCGCGCGCGTCACCGCCGCCACGGACGCGGGCGCCGCGGCGGATCGGCCGGCCGACTTCGACCTGGCCGCCTGGTGGGCGGCGTCCGCCGCCGAGTTCGACCGCTCCCTGCTGCGGTTCCCGTGCCGGGTGCGGCTGTCCCCGGCCGCGTGGCGGGCCCTGCCCGCGGTGGTCGGGGTGGAGGCGGCCCGGGTGACGCCCGGGCCGGCGGACGCCGACGGCTGGGTCCGGGTGGAGTTGCGTCTCGAGGCGGAAGAGGTTGCGGTGCACCAGCTGACCGCGCTCGGCGCCGGCGTCGAGGTGCTGGCGCCGGCGTCGCTGCGCGCCGGGCTGCGAGCGGTCGGGGACGAGATCGCCCGACGCAACGCGTGAGCCGTCACAGCATCCGGCGTCGCCGGTCCAGGGCGGTCGCGCGGCGCACCGACACCCGCGACCACACCGCCTGCTGGATCGCCAGCGTCGCCCACCCCGCCAGGGCCATCCCGGACAGGTTCAGCACCAGCTGCAGCGTGCTGCCCCAGATCTCGTTGCCGGCACCGAACGCGATGCCCAGCCCCACGTTGCCCGCCGCAGGCACCGTGGTCACCGAGATGAACACCCCGGACAGCCCACCGAGTTTGGACGACGTCAGCGACAGCACCCCGGCCGCCGCAGCGATCACCGCGACGATGAACGACCACTTGTCGGGGCTGTAGATGAACGCGGTCTCCGGCCGTGGGCCGGTGACGTCCTCGTACGTCACCCAGCCCAGCAGGCGTCCGGCCACCGCGGCAAGCGCGGTCGCGGCGATGGCCACCACGAACCCGACGACCAGCGTGCGAACCGCGGTGGCCAGCAACACGACTCGGCGTTTGACCAGGGCGACTCCGAGAGCGGCGATCGCGCCGAACTCCGGCCCGAGCACCATCGCCCCGATCACCAGGATCTGCGAGTCGGTGATGATCGCGATGCCGGCCAGCAGGGTCGCCATCGTCATGAAGCTCAGGTACGTCCAGTTCAGCTCGACGTCCTCGTAGGAGCGCTGCGCGACCTCCGCCCACACCACCGTGTCGGCGCTGCTGCCCGGCGCGCGCAGTTCGGCATCGAACCCGCTGCGCGAGAGCCACGTGTGGATCGGGTCGAGTTCGATGCTGCCGCGGTGGTGCAGTCCGGTCGCCCGCAGTTTCGCGACGACGTCGTTCGCGGTCTCCCGGGCCAGGTCGGCGTACACCAGGTCGCCGTCCGGTCGGATCGCGGCGCCGCGCACCACGGCCAGCCCGCTGACCCCCTCCTCGTCCTCGAGGATCCGGACGGCGTCGTCGGTCAGGTCGGTCGGCGACAGGATCCGCAGATGCAGCATGCCGACAGTGTGCCGCCCGGCTCGTGCCACGCCGTGGAGGCGCAGCGGTACCCAAATCGTTTCGCGCGCGTGCGCCGGCTCGCTAGCATTGCCGGCCATGGCTACCCCACATCCCCGCGTGTACTTCGGTGACCGGATCGTCGACGCCGCCGAGGCGTCGCTGGGGGTCGCCACCTCCGCGATGCTGTACGGCCTGAGCGTGTACACCGTGTTCCCGGTGCACGTGGACGGCGGCAGGCGCACCGCGTTCCGGCTGCCCGACCACTTCCAGCGCATGGTCGAGTCCTGCAAGATCATCGGGATGGACCGGTTCGCGGCCGACTGGGACTACGACCGGTTCGTCTCCGTCGCAACCGAACTCGTCGCCGAGAACGCGCCGACCGGGGACGTGTTCGTGCGCGCCAGCGTGCACGTCGACGAGTCCATCCCGGGAACCCGGGTCCGCGGCTGCCACACCACCGTCAGCATGTTCGTCTACGACGCGGTCCCGATCGTCCCGCAGGACGGCATGCGCCTGAAGACCAGCCAGTGGCGGCGCATCCCCGACTCGGCGATCCCGTCGCGCGCCAAGGTCAACGGCGCCTACGTCAACTCGGTGCTCGCCAAGCAGGACGCCATCGACGCCGGCTACGACGACGCGGTCTTCCTCGACACGAACGGGCACGTGTGTGAGGTCAGCGCCGCCAACATCTTCCTGGTCCGCGGCGGCACCCTGATCACCCCCGACGTGTCCTGCGACATCCTCGACGGCATCAACCGGCGCACCCTGCTCACGCTCGCCGCCGAGGACGGCATCCCGGTCGTCGAGCGGACCGTCGACCTGACCGAGCTGTACATCGCCGACGAGGTGTTCGTCACCGGCACCTCCGCCGGTGTCGCGCCGGTGCTCGAGGTCGACGGCCGCGTGGTCGGCACGGGTAAGCCGGGACCGGTCGGGGAGGCGCTGCGCAAGCGGCACGCCGCCGCCCTGCGCACCGACACCCTGCACGGCTGGGTGACCGCGCTGTAGGCGGACCGCCGCACCACTTGGAGGCGGCCCGGAGGACCGCCGTGGGCCCGAGGAAGTAACTTCGGGTGATGAGCATCGACAACGGATCAGCGCCGAAGTGGTTCCTCGAGGCCCTCGCCGCGCCCGTCGACATCGGGCGGGTCGAGGTCCGCGGCGCGTCGATCGCCTACCGCGCCTGGGGCGAGGAGGACCAGCCCGGCATCGTCCTCGTCCACGGCGGAATGGCGCATTCGCGCTGGTGGGACCACGTCGGCCCGCTGCTGGCGCACGGCAGGCGGGTCGTCGCGCTGGACCTGTCCGGGCACGGCGACAGCGACCACCGGGAGATCTACACGCTCGAGACGTGGGCCGACGAGGTGCTCGCGGTCGCCGAGGCCGGCTCGATCGTGGGCAAGCCCGTCCTCGTCGGGCACAGCATGGGCGGCATCGTCTCCTACGTCGCCTCCCACCGGCACGGGGACATGCTGGACGGCATCGTGATCCTCGACTCGCCGATCCGGGACCTCACCCCGGAGGAGCAGGAGATGCGCGCGCAGCGGCCGGTGACCGGCCCCAAGGTCTACCCGAGCGTCGACGCGGCCGTGTCCCGGTTCCGGCTGGTGCCGCCGCAGGAGACCGCCGAGCCGTACGTGTTCGACCACATCGCGCGGACCTCACTGAAGGAGGTCGACGGCGGTTGGAGCTGGAAGTTCGACGCGAGTCAGATGGGCCGCGGCGGGCGCAGCACCCTCGACGGCACCACCGCGGGCACCCGGGTCGCCTACTTCCGCAGCGAGAACGGCATCGTCAGCGAGGCCCTGCTGGACCGGATGCGCGACATGTTCGGCCCGGACGCGACGATCGTCGAGCTCCCGGCCGCCGGGCACCACCCGGTGTTCGACCAGCCGCTCTCGGTGGTCACCGCGGTCCGGACCGTCCTCGCCGCCTGGTCGTGACCGGCGGTCCCACGGATCGCGACGGACGTCAGAGCCAGAACCGCATCAGATAGTTGCCGTACTGCGCCCACACCCCGGGCACCCCGGACAGCTCGAACAGGGCGTAGACCGCGTCGAAGAATACCCGGTTGACCGACGGGACGAACAGCAGCGCGATCAACGCCAGCATCCCGAGACCCTTGAACTGGTCGAGCGAGCGGCGGGTCCGCGGCGACAGCGACGGCTCCAGGGCCGCGTACCCGTCCAGGCCGGGAATCGGGACCACGTTCAGCACGGTCGCCATCACCTGCAGGAACGCCAGAAAGCTCAGCCCCCACCAGAACACCGGGTGGGTGGCGGCGTCGCCGAAGACGCGGATGACGGTCAGCAGCGCGACCGCGGTGATCGCGTTGACCGCGGGCCCGGCCAGTGCGATGCGGCGTGCCGCCCGCGGCGGCAGCAGATCCGTGCGCAGGTACACCGCCCCGCCCGGCAGGCCGATGCCGCCGAGGGCGATGAACAGCACCGGAAGCCCGATCGACAGCAGCGGGTGGCTGTACTTCAGGGGATTCAGCGTCAGGTAGCCGCGGGCCGCGACGTCGCGGTCGCCGTGCCGCCACGCGACGAACGCGTGCCCGAACTCGTGCACGCACACCGACACCACCCAGCCCGCGACCACGAGCAGGAACACCCCGACACTCGCGGCGGTCGACTTCGGCTCCGCCCGCCACGCCAGGACGCCCCCGCCGATCGCGACCGCGAGCACCGCGACGAACACCGGGCTCGGCCGGACCACGGCACGTCGGGTGTCGGGAAACGTCATGGATCCAGTGTGCCGCGACGTCCGTGCCGGTGCAGTCGGCGCCCGCCGCCCCCCGGTCGCATGCCGGCGCCTCAGCGGACGAGCAGCCACTCCCGGGTGTCACGGTAGAAGCTGCACCGCTTCAGCGCCCGCGGCGTGGTGACACCGTCGCGGGTGACGACCGCACCGACCGCGCCGAGTTGCACGGCCCGCGCCGGCAGCCAGCGGGTGCGCAGCAGACGCCGCCCCGCGCTCGCCCGGACCCCGGGCAGATCGAGAGTCGGGGTGACCCGCAGCCGGGGGATCTCGCCGGAGAACACCCGCTCCGAATCGGCGTACGCCTCGCCGACGAGCGGACCGCCGTCGGGACCGGTGATCGTCGCCTCCCCGACCAGAGCGGTGCCCGAGTCGTCACGGATCAGCGGCAGGGGCGAGGCCGACCCGTCGACCGCGAGGCGAGCGGCCCGCTGCGCGACCGGCAGCCCGTACAGCCGGGTCGCCGGGGTCGGCTCGGCGCTGACGTACGCCACCTCCACGTGCAGCCGCTCGCTGCGCATCAGCCGGGTCAGCGTCGCCGCCAACGCGCCGTCGTCGCCGACGACCACCAACCGGGGCCCGGCGACATCCGGCCCGGCCGCGTCGAGCAGCGGCAGCAGTTCGTCGAAGTCGGGTTTGGCGGGCACCGCCGGTGCGGTCACGACGGGCAGTGCCGCGAGCGGCGTCGGGACTTCCGGTCCGCCGCAGGCGAGTACGTGAATGGTCAAGATCAGCTCCGGTCCGTGCGTTCGTTCGCTCCGACGATACGAACGATGCCGCCGCGGCCGTCATCCGGCTGCCGGATGCGTACCCGATTCCGGTGTGCCGGAGACCCTGCGGTTCTATCCTGAGAGGAGCGGTCGACACACCCCCCGCAGCAGCCCACAATCGGAGTTTCCGATGCTGACCACCGAATCGCCATTACGACGTCCGTCCTCCACCCGGGTCACCCGATTCTGTCGGTCCGGACTCACCTCGGTCGTGAGCGAGCTGCGAAGAGAGGGCACCGCCGAATCGTCGGCGGACCTGCGCGCCGCCGAGGACCTCCTCGAGCTCGGCATCGGCCAGATGTCCACGCCGACCGCGGCGCTCAGTCACCCGTTCCAGGTGCAGCCGGTGATCGGGTCGGTGGCGGTGCACGCCGACGTCGAGCGTTCCGTGTCCGAACCGGAGGTCGTCCAGATCACCGCCGAGCTCCCGCCCGACGCGCCACCGCTGCCGGTGCGGGTGGTGTGGTTCAACATGCTGTCGCTGGTCGGCGGTTTCGAGACCGTGCAGCCGCAGCCCGCGGCGGACGGCACGCTGCGCGCCGAGGGATCGGTCCGCTCGGGCCCGGGAGTCGTGGTCGCCGGCATCGTCCCCGCCGCCGACGGCGGACGCCCCGGCTTCGCGCTCGTCGCCGACTGAACCGCGCCCGCCCGGGCCTCGTGATCCCGTTGCACGAGCGCCGTTGCCCCACCCGAATTCGAGAGCAGTAAATTCGAGAGCAGTAGCAGTGTTCGACCGAGCCGGATGACTCACCCGACGGACGACCGAGGCGATTGCGATGACCACAGTGAGCGTCACCATGGTCAACACGACGAACGAGGCACTGGTGCTCGACCCCGAGGAGTCCGACCGGGGGTCCGACGCGCCGGGCATGCCGACGAGAATCGCGGCTCACGCGACAGGACGGTTCCGAATGAGTGGTGGCGTCAGCTACCTGCTCGGCGGGGACCCCGACCGGGTGATCTATCTGCAGGTCGACGGCGCGGTGTGGGCCCCGCCCACCTGCGTCGTCCGGTCCGCGGCCGACGAGGACGGGCTCGAGATCCAGGTCAGCCCGGCGCCGTGGCTGCACGGTCCAACCGCGGCCTGAGTTCGGGCCCAGTGAACCGAGGGGTCACGGGCCGGCGACGGAGGCGGATCGCGGTGCGATGTCGGGTGTGCCGAGTCTCCTCGGCTAAACTGTCGTCCCGGCCACTGTCCACGGACGGCTGGTCTCTGCGCTGAGATGCGCAGACGTCTGTCGACCTAGGAGACACGTCATGCCGGCAATCGTCCTCATCGGAGCCCAGTGGGGCGACGAGGGTAAGGGCAAAGCTACCGATCTACTGGGCGGCCGCCTCCAGTGGGTGGTCCGATACCAGGGTGGCAACAACGCCGGCCACACCGTCGTCCTCCCGAACGGTGACAAGTTCGCACTGCACCTGATCCCGTCCGGCATCCTCACCCCCGGCGTCGCGAACGTCATCGGCAACGGTGTCGTGGTGGATCCGGGTGTGCTCCTCGAGGAGCTCGCCGGGCTCGAGGAGCGGGGCGTCGACACCTCGAAACTGCTGCTCTCGGCCGATGCGCACCTGATCATGCCGTACCACGTGGCCATCGACAAGGTCACCGAGCGCTACCTCGGCGCCCGCAAGATCGGCACCACCGGCCGCGGCATCGGCCCCTGCTACCAGGACAAGATCGCCCGCGTCGGCGTCCGCGCGGCCGACGTCCTCGACGAGAAGATCCTCACCCAGAAGGTCGAGGCCGCACTGGAATTCAAGAACCAGGTGCTGGTCAAGATCTACAACCGCAAGGCCCTCGACCCTCAGCAGGTCGTCGACGAGGTGCTCGAGCAGGCGGAGGGCTTCAAGCACCGCATCACCGACACCCGCCTGGAGCTGAACCGGGCCCTCGAACGCGGCGAGACGGTGCTGCTGGAGGGTTCGCAGGGCACCCTGCTCGACGTCGACCACGGCACCTACCCGTACGTGACGTCCTCGAACCCGACCTCGGGCGGCGCCGCCGTCGGCTCCGGCATCGGGCCGAGCCGGATCACCACGGTGCTCGGCATCCTCAAGGCGTACACCACCCGCGTCGGCTCCGGCCCGTTCCCGACCGAGCTGTTCGACAGCCACGGCGAGTACCTCGCCAAGCAGGGTGGCGAGGTCGGCGTGACCACCGGCCGCGCGCGGCGCACCGGGTGGTTCGACGCGGTCATCGCCCGCTACGCGACCCGCGTCAACGGCATCACCGACTACTTCCTGACCAAGCTCGACGTGCTCTCCACCCTCGAGACGGTGCCGATCTGCGTCGCCTACGACGTCGACGGCGTCCGGTACGACGAGATGCCGATGACGCAGACCGACGTCCACCACGCCAAGCCCATCTACGAGGAGATGCCCGGCTGGTGGGAGGACATCTCGCACTGCCGCACCTTCGAGGAGCTGCCGGTCAACGCGCAGAACTACGTGCTGCGACTCGAGGAGCTGTCCGGCGCGTTCATCTCCTGCATCGGGGTCGGCCCGGGCCGCGACGAGACGATCGTCCGCCGCGACGTCCTGGCCTGATCTTCGAACCTGCGACGAACCCGTCCGGTGTCCCACCGGGCGGGTTCGTCGCGTCGCGGCCGGTGCGGTCGAGTCGACCGGTGACCGGCCCCGCGACCGACTTCTTCACGTGACACCCGCCGGTGGCTGCGGGCGGGCCCTCCCGTGGTCAGAACAGGGTGGGGTCGTCGAAACCGGGTGTGTGCTCGGCTTTGAGCAGGGCACGTTTGGTGACGGCGCCGCCGGCCGCGGAGAAGCCGCCGACCGCGCCGTGCGCGGCGAGCACCCGGTGGCACGGCACCAGGATCGGAATCGGGTTGCGCCCCAACGCCTGTCCGACGGCCTGTGCGGCGCCGGGGCTGCCGACCGCGGCCGCGACCTCGCCGTAGGTCAGCGTGTGACCGGGCCCGATCGTGCGTGTGACGGCGTAGACGCGGCGGTCGAAGTCGCCGACGGCGGTCAGGTCGAGTGCGACGTCGGCGAGGTCGTCGGGCGCACCGGCGAGCAGGGCGGCGACCCGATCCGTGACCGCGCGCTCACCGGCGCCGGCGGGGCGCTCCCGAGCGTCGGGGAAGCACTTCCGGACGCGCTCGCGGGTTCCGCCCTCGGTTCGCTCGGGTAGCTGGAACCCGACGATGCCGTTCCCGCCCCAGATCACCCCGCACCGGCCGAGGACGGTGTCGAAGAGCGCGAAGTACGGCGTGGTCACGGATCCAGTATGACCGCACCCCCCGACAGGTTCGCCCACAGGAAAGGCCAGTTGTCCTCAACTGGACTGCTTGGCCGCCAGGCTTCGTCCGGCGCCGATGCCGGGTTCGGTGCGCGACGCCACCGCCTGGAGGTCGCGGTACGCGCGTTCGGCGTCGTGCTCCTCCGGCAGGCGCCCGGCCAGCGGAGCGGCAGGTCGAAACTGGTCCAGGTGGAAGAGCGGCCTGCCACGGGTGCGGCGGACGAGGGTGACCGCGGTCAGGGCACCGAGGACGGCGAGGAAGGTCAGGAACGGAAGCATGCCTTCATCGTGCGTCCAACTGGCATTGAGATAAATGGCCAGTTGGGCAATACTGGTCTGCATGATGCTGAGCGAGGCCCACCAATGCGGGTGATCGGCGCGTCCACACTGGCCCGCGACCTCGGTCGCTGGCAGCCGGAGGGCGCACGCGGCAGCCACGGACGCCGGCCCGGATACCGCGCCCTCGCCGACGGAATCCGGCTGCTGATCGCCGACGGCCGCATCCCGCTCGGGGTGGCGCTGCCCAGCGAACGTGACCTCGCGGTCGCCCTCGAACTGAGCCGCACCACGATCACCTCCGCGTACACCGTCCTGCGGGAGGACGGGTACCTCGTGAGCCGGCAGGGGTCCCGCAGCACGGTCACCCTGCCCGCGCCCTCGCCGACCCCGGTGCCGGTTCCGGTGCCCGCGGCGGCCGTCGACCTGACCTGCGCCGCGATGTCCGCACCCGCCGACCGCATCCTCGACGCCTACACGTACGCGGTGAGCGCGCTCCCCGCGCACCTGCACACCACGGGGCTGGAGTCGCTCGGGCTGCCGGTGCTCCGGGAGGCCGTCGCGCAGCGGTACCGCGACCGCGGCGTTCCGACGTCCGCGGAGCAGATCATGATCACCACGGGCGCGCAGCAGGCCCTGGTGCTGGTGCTCGCGTTGCTCGCCGCGCCGGGGGAGCGGGTGCTGATCGACCACCCCACCTACACCAACGGAATCGAGGCGATCAAACGTTCCGGGGCGCGGCCGGTGCCGGTGCCACTGCGGTTGGAGTCGAGGGGGTGGGACCTCGACGCGATGCGCAGTGCGGCCCGGCAGACCGCCGCCAAGCTCGCCTACGTCGTCCCGGACTTCCACAACCCCACCGGCTTCTGTCTCGACGACGCAGGTCGCGCCGAACTCGTCCGGATCGCCGGTGACACCCGCATGACGCTTGTCGTCGACGAGACGATGACCGACCTCGGTCTCGACGAGCCGACCCCGACCCCGGTGGCGTCCTTCGCGGCCGGCGCGCGCGCCGACGTGATCACGATCGGATCGATGTCGAAGGCGTACTGGTCCGGCCTGCGGATCGGCTGGATCCGGGCCGACGTGTCGACCGTCACCGCCCTGCTGGCGATCCGGTCCGCGATCGACCTCGGGTCCGCGGTTCTCGAGCAGGTGGTCGCGGCGAATCTGCTCGCCGACCCGGACGCGGTGCTGCCCGCCCGGCGGGAGCAACTGCGCCGTCAGCGGTCGGCGCTGGTGACCGCGTTGGCGGCGGAACTGCCCGAGTGGCGCTGCGATCCGGGGCCCGGCGGCATGGCCCTGTGGGTGCAGCTGCCCGAGCCGCTGTCGACGGCCGTCGCCGCGACCGCCCCCGCACACGGCGTGCTGCTCGCGGCCGGTCCGCGCTTCGGTCTCGAGGGGGCGTTCGAGCGGTACATCCGGCTGCCGTATGCGAGGAGCGAGGACGAGTTGCGCGCGGCGGTGCGCGGCCTGGCCGCGGCGTACCGCGCGCTGGCGGTACGGCCGATACCGGCGAGTCCCGCACTGGTCATCTGAACACCGAGTACGACCCCGCGGCGCTCAGCCGCCCGCCGGGCCCTCGCCGTTCGCGACCGCCTCGATCCAGTCGACGACGTCGTCGGTCAGCTCGGACATGCCGTCGGCGGGGTCGCCCTGCCACCAGCCCGGATCGGTCACGCCGTCGTTGACGGCGAGTATCTCGTGCGCGACCGCCGGATCGAGCGGCTCCCCGTTGTGCTCGACGAGCCAGTCACGTGCCTCCGGGGACAGTCGCGGCCACCATTGCGTGACATCCATGCCACCGATTGTGGCGGCGACGCCGACGCCACGCATCGGGGGAATCCCTGAATTCGGCCGGAGCGGGGTCCGCGGCGGCGCGCCGGTGGACCCCGCTCCGGTATCGGATGTCAGCGCCAGAGGGTGTCGATGTCGGTGGCCTCGGTGGCCGGCGGGGTCGGCAGCGCGGTCTCGGTGCGGGAGAACCGCGGCGCGGGCCGGTGCTGGACGACGTTGTCGAGCTCGACCAGCGAGCCGCGGGCGGCGATGTGCGCGTTGGCGGGGGCCTCGGCGAACGTGAGCACCGGGGAGGTGCAGGCGTCGGTGCCTTCGAAGATCGCCGCCCACTCGTCGCGGGTCTTCGACAGGAAGGTCTCGGTGAGCACCTTCCGCAGCTCCGGCCAGCCGTTGCGGTCGTTCTGGCCAGGAAGCGCGGCCGGGTCCAGTTCGAGCAGCCGCAGCAGTTCGGCGTAGAACTGGGGCTCGATCGCGCCGACGGCCATGTACTTGCCGTCGGCGGTCTCGTAGGTGTCGTAGTACGGCGCGCCGGTGTCGAGCATGTTCACCCCGCGCTCGTCCGACCACAGGCCCTGGCCGCGGAAGCTCCAGATCATGTGCGACAGGGCCAGGGTGCCGTCGACCATCGCGGCGTCGATGACCTGACCCTTGCCGGAGGTCTGCCGTTCGACGAGGGCGGCGAGGATGCCGAAGACGAGGAACATCGAGCCGCCGCCGAAGTCGCCGACCATGTTCAGTGGCGGCACCGGGCGTTCGCCGTTGCGGCCGATCGCGTGCAGCACACCGGTCAGAGAGATGTAGTTGATGTCGTGACCGGCGGCCTGGGCGAGCGGTCCCTGCTGGCCCCAACCGGTCATCCGGCCGTAGACCAGTCGCGGGTTGCGTTCGAGCGCGACGTCGGGGCCGAGACCCATCCGCTCGGTGACGCCGGGCCGGAAGCCCTCGATCAGGACGTCGGCACGCTCGATCAGGCCGAGGACCTTCTCGATGTCGGCGGGGTCCTTCAGGTTCGCCTCGACGATGCGGCGGCCGCGCAGGGTCTGGTCGTGGCGGCCCTCGGGGGTCGGGATCATGCCGGCCCGCTGCACGCGGACGACGTCCGCACCGAGGTCGGCGAGCAGCAGTGCCGCATGCGGGCCGGGGCCGATGCCGGCCAGTTCGACGACGCGGACCCCGGCGAGCGGACCCTGGCTGGTGTGGTTGTCTGCGGACACGGTTCTCCTCGATTCTCCGGGGCGGACTGCTGCCTTAACACCCGCTAAGTTAGCGCCATCCGGGTTCGGGATGTGCGCGGGGTCACGATCGGGTCGGCTCTTGCCCTCGGTCACGGGGCCGCGCACAGTGGATTCATGACATTCCCCGGTCGACTCGTGGCCTTCGTGCCCAGCACGGACCTGGACGTCTCGTCGATGTTCTACGTCGACACCCTGGGTCTGACGTTGCGGGAACGCACACCGTTCGCGCTGGTCCTCGACGGTGGCGGGGGAGTGCCGCTGCGCGTGACCCTGGTCCAGTCCACGTCCGACGCCGGATACACGGTCCTCGGCTGGCAGGCCGAGGACCTCGACGCCACCGTCGACGAGTTGCGCGCCAAGGGTGTCGAGTTCGTCGACTACCTCGGGATGGACCAGGACGACCACGGCGCGTGGACCGCACCCGACGGCACCCGCATCGCGTGGTTCCGCGACCCGCACGGCAACGTGCTGTCGCTGCACCAGGAGCCGTAGCGTCGCGGCGGCCTACAGTTGGCCGGCGACGAAACCGGCCAGCAGTACCGCGAATCCGCCCATCTCCCCGACGATCAGCGCGACCATCGCCGCGTGCAGCGGCATGCCGGCGTGCGCGAACTGGTTGTCGGTGTCGCGCCGGGCGCCGTGCAGCACGTAACTGCCGATCGCGGCGACGAAGAAGAACACCGGCACCGCCGCGGCCGTCAGGTTCACCGCGGTCGGCCACGCGCTGAGCTCGACGAACACCGCGATCAGCAGAGTCGCGAACGCGTACATCAGCGCCGCCCGGTGCGCGATGTCCACGTACGGGTGCGCGAGATGGTTGGCGGCGGTCGCCATCTGCCGGTACTTCCACACCCCGAGGCCCAGCGCGCCCAGGAAGATCAGGCCCGCGGCGAGCAGGGTGAGGGTGGTGTCGATCCCCAGGTCCATCCGGACAGTGTCGCAATCCGACCGGTCGGCTCGGAATTCGCGTAGTCCTCTACTCGCGACCAGGGCAGGCCCGGAGGGCGACGATCGATTCGTACGTCAATCGGCGCGGCAGCGCGACACACGGAAGGACCGATCATGAATACCCTGTTTCGCGGCGTGACCATCACCGGTGCAGCGGTGGTGACAGTGCTGGCCGGTGCCGGACTCGCCTCGGCCGACACCGTCACGAACACGGTGGGCGGCCCGGGGAGGATCGTCGTGACGACGAGGTCGACCGTCGACGTCGGCTGTGAGGCCACCATCACCGATCCGAAGGGTGCCGCGGGTCCCCGAAACTACCAGGCGAGGGCTGCGGAGCCCGGTTCGACGGCGTTCACGGGCCTCCCAGCGGGGTCCTACACGGTCCGGACGGTGTGCAGCGACGGAACGCCGACGGTGGTCTCGTCGTCGAAGGACACGGTGAACGTCACCCAGCCCACCCTGCTCGACCAGATGATGCAGATGTTCGGTAGCTGAGCCGTACCGCCCGATCCGACCGGCTCTGGCACAGTGGCGCCCGTGAGCACGGGCGCGGAGATTCTGGTCGGGCTGGCGATCATGGTCGGGCTCGTCGGCATCGTGCTGCCGATCCTGCCGGGAACGCTGCTGGTGCTCGGTGCGATCGGGGTGTGGGCGGTCGTCGAGCACACCGGCACCGGCTGGGTCGTGTTCGGTGTGGCCGCACTGCTTCTCGTGGTGTCGGGCGTGGTCAAGTACACCTGGCCGGGACGGCGCATGCGCGATGCCGGGGTGCCGAAGCGATCGCTGGTGATCGGTGCGCTGGTCGGCATCGTCGGGTTCTTCGTCGTCCCGGTGATCGGTCTGTTGCTCGGGTTCCTGCTCGGCACCTACCTCTCGGAGGCGCAGCGGCACCGCACCCATGCCGGTGCGTGGCGCGCGACGGTGCACGCGACCAAGGCGGTGGGGCTGTCGATCCTCATGGAGCTGCTGGGCGCGTTGCTCGCGGCCGGGGTGTGGCTCGGCGCGGTGATCCTGGTCTGACGCACCGAATACGCGGGGCAGTGAAGGTAGGGCAGTCCGTCGGTGCGAAGGCCGGGCGGCCTGGTGTCGGCGATACTGGGAATCGCAGGTGTACCCCACCCGAGCTCCCAGGAGGCACTCGATGGCCCGCAGGATCGCGACGGCGACGCGTGTGGAGCGTGACGAGATGCTCGGCTTTCTGCGGGGCCGCAGCAACGCGGTGCTGCTGACGACACGCGCCGACGGCTCACCGCAACTGAGCCCCGTCACCTACGGCGTCGATGCCGCGGGCCGGGTGCTCGTCTCCACGTATCCCGGCCGGGCCAAGGCCGTGAACCTGCGACGCCGTCCGGCGGCATCCCTCGTCTCGCTCGGAGCGGATTTCGACGACGCCTGGATTCAGGTCGACGGCACCGCCGAGGTCGTCGACCTGCCCGACTCGATCGAACCGCTGGTCGAGTACTACCGGTCGATCGCCGGTGAGCATCCGGACTGGGACGAGTACCGCGAGGCGATGGCGCGGCAGGGCAAGTCGCTCGTACGTCTGACGATCACCCGGTGGGGGCCGATTGCGACCGGCGGCTTCCCGCCGCACGTGGCGGCGGGCTGAACACCCTAGATGCGGTAGAACGCGCGGGCGTTGCCGCCCATCACGGCGTCGAGGCCGTCGCCGACGGCGTCGGCGATGATCGCGAGGTCGTCCTCGCGGAACGCGCGGCGTGCGCGGGTGCCGGGCAGATCGGTGCCGAACATCAGCGCCGTCGGGTTGACGGCGTGGATGCGGCGCAGGGCGTCGCCGACGTCGTCGATCGTGGCGCGGCCGAACCCGGTGGCCTTGACCTTCGCACCGCGGTCTACGAGGTCGAGCAGGTACGGCAGACCGCGGGTGGACATGCCGAGGTGGTCGATGCTGACGGCGGGCAGCTTCTTGAACACAGGTTCGAGGGACAGCAGCAGGGAGGCGTCGACGTAGAACTCGGCGTGCCAGCCGACCAGCTCCCAGGCCCGGAGTGCCTGGGTTGTCAGCAGCTTCATGTCGGTCGCGCTGCGCCGCAGGTTGAACCGGACCGCCCGGACACCGGCCCGGTCGAGGGCGAGGATGTCCTCGTCGGTGGCCTCCGGTCCGAGGTGGGTGACGCCGACCCACCCGGGCCCGAGCTCGGCGAGCGAGCCGACCAGGTACTCCTGGTCGGTCCCCTGATAGGACGCCGTCACGACCGCGCCGCCGTCCACGTCCACCCCGAGCCCGGCGACCCGGGCGCGGTAGTCGGAGATCGTGAAGGGTTCGGGAAGGTAGCCGTGATTCTCGACGAGCGGATACCGCGGGTCGATGATGTGGACGTGAGCGTCGAACACGGTTGAAGAATGCCTTGCCGATCACACGAGTGTGGCGCCCGGGGTGCCGGGCGCCACACTCGTTCAGACGAAAACTACTGCTGCGACGCGCGGAGCATGTCCTCGCGCTCGACGACCTTGATGCGCTCGCGGCCGTGCGGTTCGCCGAGGCTGCGCTCGTGGGCGTCGAGGCGGTACCAGCCGTCCCAGGTGGTGTACGGCAGGCCCTTGCCGTCGAGGAACTCGATGATCGCGTTCTCGTCGGGGTTCTCGGCACCGGCGAAGTTCGGCGCGTCGGCGAGCAGGCACGCGATCGTCTCGTTGGCGTCGCCCTTGGTGTGGCCGATCAGGCCGACCGGGCCGCGCTTGATCCAGCCGGTGACGTAGGTGGCCGGGATGTGGTTGCCGTTGTCGTCGATCACGCGCCCGGCCTCGTTGGGGACGGTGCCGGCCTGGTCGTCGAACGGGATGGCGGGGATGTTCTGCGACAGGTAGCCGACCGCGCGGTACACGGCCTGGACGTCCCAGTCGTTGAACTTGCCGGTGCCGCGGACGTTGCCGGTGCCGTCGAGTTCGGTGCGCTCGGTGCGCAGGCCCACGACCTTGCCGTCCTCGCCGAGCACCTCGTGGGGGGACTCGAAGAAGTGCAGGAACAGCTTGTGCGGGCGGTCGCCGACGTCGCGGATGGCCCAGTCCTGCAGCGTGTTGGCGACCATGTCGACCTGCTTGGAGGCGCGGCGGGCGGCCTCGGAGCCCTCGTCGTAGTCGATGTCCTCGGGGTCGACGATGACCTCGATGTTCGGCGAGTGGTCGAGCTCACGCAGTTCGAGGGGGGTGAACTTGGCCTGCGCGGGGCCGCGACGTCCGAAGACGTGCACCTCGACGGCCTTGTTGGCCTTCAGGCCCTCGTACACGTTGGCCGGGATCTCGGTGGGGAGCAGTTCGTCCCCGGTCTTGGCCAGGACGCGGGCGATGTCGAGGGCGACGTTGCCGACGCCGAGGACGGCGACCTTCTCGGCGTCCAGCGGCCAGGAGCGCGCGACGTCGGGGTGGCCGTCGTACCAGGAGACGAAGTCGGCGGCGCCGTAGCTGCCGTCGAGGTCGATGCCGGGGATGTTCAGGGCCCGGTCGGCGTTGGCGCCGGTGGAGAAGATCACGGCGTCGTAGAAACGGCGCAGGTCCTCGAGGGTGATGTCGCTGCCGTAGTCGATGTTCCCGAGCAGCCGGACCTGCGGCTTGTCGAGGACCTTGTGCAGGGCGGTGATGATGCCCTTGATCCGCGGGTGGTCGGGGGCGACGCCGTACCGGATCAGGCCGAACGGGGCCGGCATCCGCTCGTACAGGTCGATCGAGACGCCGCGACCGGCGGCGGTGTCGGACTTCATGAGGGCGTCGGCGGCGTAGATGCCGGCCGGACCGGCGCCGACGATGGCCACCCGGAGCGGACGATTCTGATCAGTCATCTCGAACGAACTACCTTTTCGACTAGCGGACGGACGGTTCGGTACAGATTCGGCGGGCCGGGTACCGCGTCGAGGCATGGGCCTACGAGAACCCGCGCGTCCCCCCAGTTTACTGAGCCGTACCTAACTCGTGTGCACAGGCCTCTTCCGGACCCTCGTGGGTCGATCCTCCGCCACCGCGGTGGTCTCCGCTAGGGCGTCCCGACTTGAGGGGGCACAAAGCCGGCTTGTGCCCGCCCATCCTCCGGCGCCTGCCCCCGCCGCGCAAGGGTTTCGATCACGCCGATCCGAACCCCGGGCCCGGCGGCCGATCCCCGCCGGTCGCGTCGATCCGGTCGCGAGGGTCGCGGCGTCGGGCGCGATCGGCGTCTGTGAAAAACTGGGTCCATGAGCTACGCAGGTGACCTCACCCCCCAGCAGGCATGGGAGCTGCTGCGCGAGCATCCCCGGGCCGTCCTGGTCGATGTCCGCACCGACGCCGAATGGCGCTTCGTCGGTGTTCCCGACGTGTCGGAGCTGGGCCGCCAGCCGGCCACGATCGAGTGGGTGTCGTACACCGGCGCCCGCAACGACAACTTCGTCGACGAGCTGAAGGAAGCCGGCATCACCGGCGGGGAGGACGCCGAGGTCATCTTCCTGTGCCGTTCCGGGCAGCGGTCCATCGGCGCCGCCGAGGCGGCCACCGCCGCCGGGATCGCCCCGTCCTACAACGTGCTCGACGGGTTCGAGGGTGGGCTCGACGGGCACGGTCACCGTGGCGGCGCCGGCTGGCGTGCCGTCGGACTCGCGTGGAGGCAGTCGTGAGCAACATCCCCAGTGGCGGCGCCTTCAACCGGTCGCTGCCCGCGTCGGTCCGCCCCGCGACCCTCGGGGTGCGCGGAGGCACCCTGCGCTCGGGGTTCGAGGAGACCTCCGAGGCGATCTACCTCAACTCCGGGTTCGTGTACGAGTCCGCGGAGGCCGCCGAGCAGGCGTTCACCGGCGAGGTCGACCACTTCGTGTACTCCCGGTACGGCAACCCGACCGTGAAGATGTTCGAGGAGCGGCTGCGGCTGCTCGACGGCGCGGAGGGCTGCTACGCCACCGCGTCCGGCATGTCCGCGGTGTTCACCGCGCTGGCCGCGCTGCTCGGCAACGGCGACCGCCTGGTTGCGGCCCGCAGCCTGTTCGGCTCGTGCTTCGTGGTGTGCAACGAGATCCTGCCCCGCTGGGGCGTCGAGACCGTCTTCGTCGACGGCGAGGACCTCGACCAGTGGGAGCAGGCCCTCTCGGTCCCGACGACCGCGGTGTTCTTCGAGACGCCGTCCAACCCGATGCAGACCCTCGTCGACGTCCGCAAGGTCTCCGAGATGGCGCACGCCGCGGGCGCACAGGTGGTGCTGGACAACGTCTTCGCGACCCCGCTGCTGCAGCGCAGCCTCGACCTCGGCGCCGACGTCATCGTGTACTCCGGCACCAAGCACATCGACGGCCAGGGCCGGGTGCTCGGCGGCGCGATCCTCGGCCCGAAGGACTACATCGACGGCCCGGTGCAGAACCTGATCCGGCACACCGGTCCGGCGCTGAGCCCGTTCAACGCGCACACCCTGCTCAAGGGGCTCGAGACGATGCCGCTGCGGGTGCAGCACTCCGTCGACAGCGCGCTGCGCATCGCCCGGTTCCTCGAGGCCGACGACGCGATCAGCTGGGTCAAGTACCCGTACCTCGAGTCGCACCCGCAGTACGACCTCGCGACGTCGCAGATGAGCGGCGGCGGCACCGTCGTCACGTTCGAGCTCGCGGCCGCGGAGAACGAGGGCAAGAAGCGGGCGTTCGAGCTGCTGAACAAGCTGCGCGTGATCGACATCTCGAACAACCTCGGCGACTCCAAGTCGCTGATCACCCACCCGGCGACGACGACGCACCGGGCGATGGGGCCGGAGGGTCGCGCGGCGATCGGCCTGTCCGACGGCGTGGTCCGGCTGTCGGTGGGTCTCGAAGACCCCGAGGACCTGCTCGAGGATCTCGCGCAGGCCCTGCGCTGACGTGCGGAATTCGGTTGTGACCGGCCGCTTCTCGTGGTTCCTGCGGGCGGCGGCCGGTGCGGTCGCCGTCGTCGCCCTGGTGGCCGGGTGCTCGACCGCCGACACCGGCGCCGACTCGGAACCCGCAGGCGGCGGGGCGTTCCCGGTGACCGTGGCGTCGGGCCCGGCGGCATCGGGGACCGGGGTCACGATCGCCGAGCGCCCGGACGCGGTCGTGTCGCTGAGCCCGTCCGCGACCGAAACCCTGTGGGCGGTCGGCGCCGGCGCGCAGGTCGTCGCCGTGGACGACCGCTCCGACTACCCGGCCGGGGTCCCGACGACGGATCTGTCGGGGTACTCCCCGAACGTCGAGGCGATCCTCGGCAAGAACCCGGACCTGGTGATCGCGTCCGACGACACCGGCGGACTGGTCTCCGGCCTGAAGGCCGCCGGGGTGCCGACGCTGCTGCTGCCCGCCGCCGACACCCTCGCCGACGCCTACGCACAGGTCGAGCGGGTCGGGGTCGCGACCGGGCACGCCGACGAGGCGAGTGCGCTGGCCGCGCGGATGCGGGCGGAGGTCGACGCCGTCGTCGCGGCCACCCCGCACCGGGACGCCCCGCTGCGGTACTTCCACGAACTCGACGACACCCTCTACACGATCACCGGTGACACGTTCCTCGGGGAGATCTACGGACGGTTCGGGCTCGAGTCCATCGCCGACGGCGTCGGCTCCGGCGACCGGTACCCGCAGCTGACGGCCGAATACGTGGTCGCCGCCGACCCGGACCTGATCTTCCTCGCCGACGGTCAGTGCTGCGGCGTGACGCCGGCGACCGTCGCCGCCCGGCCCGGGTGGGCGGGGATGCGCGCGGTCACCGGAAACCAGGTGCGCGTACTCGACGAGGACCTCGCGAGCCGGTGGGGTCCGCGGGTGGTGGACCTGGTCCGGGAGGTCGGCGCGGCCGTGGCGGCGCAGCCGGTCCCGGCCGGGTGAGCGGGCGGTGACCGGGGCCCGGCGGTCCGCCCTCGTCGGCGGTGCCGTCGTGGTGCTGCTGGCGGCGGTCCTCGTCGGGGTCACCGTCGGTCCGGCCGGTCTGACCGCGCGCGGGGTGCTGCTCGACCTGCTGGACGCGGTGCCGGGCGTGGACGTCGACTCCGGACTCACCGCGCAGCAGCACGCGATCCTGTGGCAGATCCGGTTGCCGCGGGTGGTGTTGGGTGCGGTGGTCGGTGCGACCCTCGCGATCGCCGGCGCCGCTTACCAGGGTGTGTTCCGCAATCCGTTGGCCGACCCGTTCCTGCTCGGCGTCTCCAGCGGCGCCGGGCTGGGCGCGACCGCCGCGATCGTGTCCGGACTCGCCCTGGGGTCGTTCGGGATCCCGGTCGCCGCATTCGCGGGTGGGGTGCTCGCGGTGACCGCGACCTACCTGCTCGGCCGCGGCGTCGGCGGCGTGCGCAGCGAGGTGGTGATCATCCTCGCCGGGGTCGCCGTCGCCGCGTTCGCCAACGCGGCGCAGACGTTCCTGCAGCAGCGGCACGACGAGACGCTGCGCCAGGTGTACAACTGGCTGCTCGGACGACTGAGCACCGACGGCTGGACGCAGGTGCTCGTGGTGCTGCCGTACGTGGTGGTCGCCGCCGCGGTGATCTGCCTGCACCGGCGCACCCTCGACGTGATGGCGGTCGGCGACACCGAGGCCGCGTCGCTCGGGGTGCATCCGGAGCGGGTGCGGCTGACACTGGTGGCGGCCGCGACCCTCGGCACCGCGGCGGTGGTGTCGGTCAGCGGTCTGATCGGGTTCGTGGGAATCGTGGTGCCGCACGCGATTCGGCTCGTCGTCGGCCCCGGCCACCGGCTGCTGCTGCCGCTCTCCCTCCTGCTCGGGGCCGCGTTCCTGGTGTTCGCCGACGTGCTCGCGCGGACGGTGACCGCGCCCGCGGAACTGCCGATCGGGGTGGTGACCGCCGCGATCGGGGCGCCGTTCTTCCTGGTGGTGCTGCGGCGGGGGCGGGCGACGTGATCGAGTGCCGGGGGCTGCGGGTCGAGCGCGGCCGGACCGTTGTGCTCGACGGGGTGGATCTGACCGTGGCGCAGGGGGAGTGGGTCGCGGTCGTCGGGCCGAACGGGGCCGGCAAGACCACCCTGTTGCACGCCCTCGCCGGACTGGTCCCCGCGAGCGGGGAGGTCGCGGTCGGTGGGCACCACCCCGGCCGGACGCCGCGCCGGGAGATGTCGCGGACGGTGGCGCTGATGCCGCAGCGGCCCGTCGTCCCGGACGGTGTCGCGGTGCGCGAGCTGATCCTGCTCGGACGCACCCCGCACCTGTCCCGGTTCGGCACCGAGACGGCCGACGACCACGCCGTCGTCGACGACCTGATCGCGCGACTCGAGTTGCGGGCGTTGGCGTCCCGGCCCGCGACGAACCTGTCCGGCGGGGAGTTGCAGCGGGTGGTGCTGGCCCGCGCGCTCGCCCAACAGCCGCGGGTGCTGCTGTTGGACGAGCCGACCAGCGCCCTCGACATCGGTCACCAGCAGCAGGTGCTCGACCTGGTGCAGGCGCTGCGTGTGGCGGACGGGTTGACGGTGGTCGCCGCGATGCACGACCTCACGCTCGCCGGCCAATACGGGCGCCGGGTGGTGATGCTGGCCGGCGGAACCGTGGTCGCGGACGGCACCCCGGCGCAGGTGCTGACCGCGGACCGGATCGGCGCGGTGTACGACGCGCGGGTCGAGGTGCTCGATCGGCCCGGCGGCCCGGTGGTGCTTCCGGTCGGCCCCGGACCGGTGACCTGATGGAGGTCGTGCTGCTCGGCACCGGTGCCGCCGACGGCTGGCCGAATCCGTTCTGCGGCTGCGCGTCCTGCCTGACGATGCTGCGGCGCGGGCAGGTGCGCGGGCAGACCGCGGCGCTCGTCGACGACGTGCTGCTGCTCGACTGCGGTCCCGAGGCGCCGCGGGCGGCGGTGCGGTCCGGTCGGTCGCTGGCGGGGGTGCGGCACCTGCTGCTGACCCACGCGCACCCCGACCACGTCGGCCCGCTCGCGTTGCTGATGCGGTCGTGGGTGAACACCGCACCGTTGGAGGTCGTGGGCCCGCCGGATGCGCTGGACCTGTGCCGGGACTGGGTCGGCCCCGAGGACGAGATCCGGTGGGTGCCGGTCGTGCCGGGCGACGCGCTCCGGGTGGGGGAGCACTCCGTGCGGGTGCTGCCTGCCGCGCATCGGGTGCGCCGAGACGGCGACGCGGTGCTGTACGAGGTGCTCGGCCCGGACGGCCGGAAGCTGCTGTGGGCCACCGATACCGGACCGCTGCCGGTCGAAACGGTGGACGCGGTGCGGGGAGCCCGCTACGACACGGTGTTCCTGGAGGAGACGTTCGGCGACCTCGACGACCACGACCCCGACCACCTCGACCTGCACACCTTCCCGCGCGCGCTGGCCGCACTGCGTGAGGTGGGCGCGGTCGTCGACGGCACCGACGTCGTCGCCGTGCACCTGGGCCACCACAATCCGGTGGACCTGCCGGAACGGCTGCGGCCGTGGGGCGTTCGCGTTGTCGACGACGGAACCGTGCTCGCGAGCGGGGAGCCGCGGCCGACGCGCGCGCTGCCGCACCGGACCCTGGTGCTCGGCGGAGCACGGGCCGGCAAGTCCACGCACGCGCAGCGCCTCCTCGCCGACCGCGAGGGCGTCACCTACCTGGCGACCGGCGGTCCGGCAGGCGACGACGCCGACTGGGCCGCACGGATCGCCGCGCACCGGGCGTCGCGGCCGGCGCCCTGGCGCACCGTCGAGACCGACGACGTCGCCGGGACCCTGAGGTCGGCGACCGGTCCGGTGCTCGTGGACTGTCTCGGTACCTGGCTGACCTCGCGCATCGACCATGCCCGCGCGTGGAGGGACGAATCCGGCTGGGCGGCAGTGCAGGCCGACGTCGACACGCTGCTGGCGGCCTGGCGGTCGGTGTCCGTGCCGGTCGTCGCGGTGAGCAACGAGGTCGGCAGCGGCGTCGTTCCCGCGACCGCGTCCGGTCGTCGCTTCCGCGACGCACTCGGCCGGCTCAACGCCGCGATCGCCGCCGAGTCGGAGTCGGTGGTCCTGGTGACCGCCGGGATCGCGCGGGAGCTGCGGTGATCACCACGCCGTGAGGCACGCCGCCCTCCGGTGGCCGAACGCGCTCGGCCACCGGAAGGCGAGGTCGATCACCCCGTGGGGCAGGAGGATTCGAAACCCGTCAGGATCCGAAGGTCTCCCCCAGGGAACCGAGTCCGCTCGAGCCGCCGGTTCCGGGCTCCGGCTCCGGATCGGGATCCGGGTTGCCGCCCTTGCCGACCGTGATGGTGGCCAGGGCCTTGCCGCCGGCGTTGAACGGGGTGTCGCTCGCGGGTTTCGTTCCGTCCTTCGGGATGCAGAAGGACGGGGCGTTGAAGTTCGAGCCGAAGGCCTGCGCGCGGGCGAGGAAGGTGTAGTAGTTCGCCTCGTTGTCGTACGTGCCCGCGTCGCCGGCGGTGCGGACCCTCGGCGTGATGACGCCCTCGGCAACGGGCTTGACGGTGACCCGCACGGCCGGGAGCTGGAACTGCGTCGAGCCGTCCGCGGTGGGGTTGCCGGCGAGGTCGGTCTTCGTCTTGGGGACGCTGATGCCGCCCGCGGTGTCCGCGCTCGAGTTGGGCCCGTTGCCCACCGTCTCGTTGCCGCCGGAGATCCGAAGGTACTGGCCGGCCTGATCCGGGTTGCCGTCGGCATCGATCCTCGTCACCGACGGTGCTGTGCCGCCGAGTCCCTTGCCGGTGCCGGCCAGCAGTTCGGCAGTGACGAGCTCCGCGTTGGCGGGGACGTCGATGTCGAGCTTGAGGCGCTGCAGATCGGTGGTGGTGGCGATGGACTCCTTGTCCGGCAGGCTGCCGGGCGCCGGTTGCAGGGTGTAGCTCACCTCCTGGCCGACGGCGGCCGCCTCGGGAGCGTCGATCGTGAATCCGAACGGGTTCGAAATGTCCTGGGGGAGAATGGCGCGCGCGTGGCATGCGTTCTGGAAGTCGACGGTCGTGTCGGCGGCGAACGCGGGGGAGCCGAGCAGCATCGTGCCGGCCAGGAAGGCTCCGGCGGTGAGAGGTGCTGCGACGCCACGGGCGGTTGCGGATGAGCGCAATGACATGCAGGTCTCCTGATCGAATCGTGGTGGAGGGGCGAGGCTTTGGCGCCGTACCCACGGCAGACGGAACACGTTCCGGGCTTGCCGGAACGTGTTCTCGCACACGATACGTCCGGATTCGGAAGATTCCTTTGCTTTCGTAAAACAATCTTGAGGTCTGATTTACCTGGACGGAGGTCCAATTCGGGCTGGGCGGGTGGCGCGGCGGTGCGCGCCGGCTACGGCATCGTCTCGACCTCCCAGGTCGCGGACGGGAGCACGCCGGCGCTGCGGCCGCGGTCGTCGATGAGCCGGCCCAACCGCTTCACTGAGCGGAGACAGAACGCCCGGTCCGTCACCTCGAGTTCGGGGGCCACTCCCGAGACGGTTCGTTCGATCCGCTGCAGGTCGCCCACGTTGCGCAGCCAGGTGAAGAGCATCAGGTTGTTGCGGCCGGTGATCGACAGGCAGGCCCGCACCTCAGGGAGCTCGGAGAGGGACCGGGCGACGTTGTCGAGGACGTCGAGCGGAGCCCGGGCCCAGAGCAGTCCGGTGTGGGGGGACCCCGAGATCTCCTGGGCGATCTCGCAGCGCAGCGCGGCACGTCCCTCGCCGAGGAGGCGGTTCACGCGGCGCCGTGCGGTGGCCTCGCTGACCCCGAGGTGCCGGGCGAGGTCGGTCGTGGACATCCGGCCGTCGGTGGCCAGCGCCTGCATGATCCGGTACTCGTCGTCGCTCGGCGCGGTGGTGGTCGCGGGGGCCGATGGTCGTGGATACGCCGTCTGCAGGGCGCGCCGCTGCGACGGCGACAGGGTCCGTAGCCGCCATTCGCTGGCCTCGCCGTGGATCGCCGTGACCATCTCCGAGCGGGTCGCGACGATTCCCTCGACGGTGCCGAGATGGTCCGAGACGTAGTGGGAGATCGCGACCGGGTCGGCGCCGACCACGCTGAGCACCAGCGATCGCGCGCCGGTGGTGTGGTGGACGCTGGCGACGGCGGGGTGGCTGGAGACCTGCTCGGCGACCGTGTGGACGTGCGCGCCCGCGACGTCCACCTCGATGTAGGCCATCACGCGGTTCGTGTTCGGGTGCCCGAAGCAGGTCACCCAGGCCAGTCCCTGCGCGACCAGGCGGTCCCAGCGGCGGGAGACAGTGACCGGATCGACCTCGAGGACGCGGCCGACGTGGACCCATGACGCGCGCGGCCGGATCTGGAGGCAGTTGATGATCGCGAGATCCAGCTCGTCGACGAGATCCTGCATATGTTAACCCGATCCTGACGCTTGTGGCCGCTCGAAAGAGGTTCGAGTGACGGATAGCTGAAATTCTAGGCCCGCAATGTGAACGGTCCCACTCTGGGAGTAACACATGTCACACAAGGAGCCTCACATGACCTCCGAGACCCAACTCGGCCCGCGGCCCGGCGTCGCCCACGAGCCTGGCTCGCCGGCCGTCGGCAGACTGAGCCTGCGCTCCGTCGTCGGCTTCCTCGCGTTCGTCGAACTCGTCAGCGGAATGGTGCAGGGCTACTACAGCCCGCTGCTGGCGGGACTCGCCTCCGCACTGCACGTCGGCGCCGGACCGTTGAACTGGTTCAACAGTGTCCAGCTCCTCGCGGCGGCCGTGTCCGTGCCGATCTTCGCGGCGCTCGGCGACCGGGTCGGGCATCGTCGAATGTTGACCGTCGCCGTGTGGGCGGTCGCGGTCGGCGCGATCCTGATCGTCGTCGCCCCGTCGTTCCCGATCGTCCTCCTCGGCCGCGTCCTGCAGGGGCCGCTCGCCGCCTGGATCGCGCTCGAGATCGCGCTCGTGCGCGACAAGGCGTCGGGACACACCGCACACCGTGCGATCGGTCTGCTGGCCAGTTCACTGACCGCGGGTGCACTGATCGGCGGCCTGGTCAGCGGGCCGCTGGACGGTCTGATCGGCGACGTGCGCCTGACGATGGCGATCCCCGCGGTGCTCGCGATCATCTGCGGCTTCGTGACGATGTTCCTGATCCCCGAGTCGACCACCCGGGCGTCCCGCACGATCGACTGGATCGGCGCTGTCGGACTGTCCGTTGCCTTGGTGCTGGTGCTGCTCGGACTGATCGGCGCACATCGCAGCGGCTGGACCGCACCGTCCACGCTCGGCGGTGTCGGTCTCGGCCTGGTCGTGCTGGCCGTCTGGGTGTGGTGGGAGCGGCGGACCGCCTCGCCCCTGGTCGACATGCGATTGTTCACCGACCGGAAGATGTGGCCCGCCATGGTCGCCGCCCTGCTGTTCGGACTGAGCCTGTTCGGAAACCAGGTGCCGATCGTGACGTTCCTCGCCGCGAAGCCGGACGTCGTCGGCTACGGGTTCGGCCTCTCTCCCCGGTCCATCTCGCTCGTGCTCGCCGTCAACCTGGTCGCGGCCGTGATCGGCTCGTCGCTCTGCGCCCGCATCGCCACGATCATCGGGCTGCGTGGGGTGCTCCCGCTCGGGGCGGGGACGATGGCCGTCGGATTCGTCGGGCTCGCCGTGCTGCATCAGAGCCTGGCCGTCGTCGTCGGCGTGCTGGCCCTGACCGGGTTCGGGGTGGGCCTGCTGCTCGGTGGCCTCCCCTCCTACATCTCGGAGGTGGCTCCGGCCGGCCGGATCGGCACGGCGTCCGGAACCTACAGCACCGTCAAGGTCCTCGGCGGCGCGATCGCCACCGCGGTGATCGGTGCGCTGCTGTCGAGCTTCGTCCCCGCGGGCGGCACGGCGCCGACCGTCACCGGCTACACCGTCGTGTGGTTCGCCTGTGCCGCAAGTGCACTGGTGTCCCTCGGGGTGCTCGCGCTGGCCTGGTCGCGGCGCCGGACCGGTCGTCGGGCCATCTGATCCCATTCCCTCCCTTCAATTTTCCCATAGTCACGAAAGCAGGACACCAGTGAGCAACGGCGGAACCATTCGGCTGACGAACATCCGGATCATCGACGGTACGGGCGCCGCGCCCGTGGAGAACGGCGAGATCGTCGCAACCGACGGGCGTCTCGACTACGTCGGTCCCCGGCGCGAGCACGCCCCGGGTGTCGCGCCGGTCCGGACCCTCGACGGCGGCGGCCGCACCGTGATGCCCGGCTTCATCGACACGCACGTGCACGTGTCGATGTCGATCGAGGACAGCGTGCAGGCGCGTTTCTCGGAGGCCGGGTCGTACGCGAAGTACAAGACCGCCCGGCGGTTGCGCGAGACGCTCGACGCCGGTATCACCACGATTCGCGACCTCGGTGGCCTCGACCACGGCACCCAGCGGGCGCTGGACGACGGGCTGATCGTCGGCCCCCGGGCCCGGATCGCGGTCGGGGTGGTCTCCCCGACCGGCGGTCACGTCGACATGCACCTCCCCAACGGCGAGTGCGCGCACCCGTCGGTGGACGGGGTCCACTGCATCGCCGACTCCGACGACGAGATGCTCACCGTCGTACGGACCCTGATCCGGTCCGGTGCCGACGTGATCAAGGTGTGCACCACCGGCGGGGTGTCGAGCCCGACCGATCAGCCCGACGACCTCGGCGTGCCCGAGCACGAGGTGGCGCTGATCCGCGCCGAACTCGAGCGCCACTCGCGGCCGCGTCAGCTCGCGGCGCACGCGCAGGGAGCGGCCGGCATCCTCGCCGCGATCCGCGGCGGCGTCGACAGCGTCGAACACGGATACGGGATCGACGACGAGGGCATCGAGCTGATGCTCGAGAAGGGCACCTTCCTGGTACCGACCCTCAGCTCGGCGCTGCGGGTGCCGGACCCGGCGCTGGTGCCGAAGTACCTGTACGAGAAGAAGGTTCGGTGGTCGCAGATCGCCCGCGAGAACGTCTCCAAGGCCATCCGCGCCGGGGTCGACGTCGCGCTCGGCACCGACGCCGGCGTCTGCCCGCACGGCCGCAACCTGCTCGAGCTGGCCCACATGGTCGAGCTCGGCATGTCGCCGGCGCAGGCGATCGTCGCCGGCACCGCGAACGCCGCCCGGCTGCTTGGCCTCTCGGACGAACTCGGCACCCTCGAGGCCGGCAAGGTCGCCGACCTGGTCGCCGTGTCGGTGGATCCGCTGACCGACATCGCGGCGCTCGCCGACCCCGACACCGTCGAACTCGTCGTCAAGGGCGGTGTGGTGGTCAAGGACCTGACCCCCGCCGCCGCCACCGACGCCCGTCGCACCGCCTGACCCTGCCCCACCACCCCCGAGGATCCCAGGACACCATGGACACCAGCGTCACCACCGCACACCGCATCGAACACGACCTCGTCGGCGACATCGAGGTCCCGGCCGAGGCGTACTACGGCGCGCACACCGCCCGCGCCCGGGACAACTTCCCGATCAGCGGCGTCGCGATCTCGGCGCGGCCGCGGCTGGTCACCGCGCTGGCCACCGTCAAGCAGGCCGCGGCCACCGCGAACGGGTCGCTCGGCCTGCTCCCGGAGCCGGCGGCGGAGGCGATCGTCGCGGCGTGCCGGCGGATTCGCGCCGGTGCGCTGCACGAGCAGTTCGTGGTGGACGTGATCCAGGGCGGGGCCGGCACCTCGACCAACATGAACGCCAACGAGGTGATCGCGAACCTCGCGCTCGAGGTGCTGGGCCGACCCAAGGGCGACTACGCCACGGTGCATCCGCTCGACCACGTCAACCTCGGGCAGAGCACCAACGACGTCTATCCGACCGCCGTCAAGCTGGCGCTCGACGGCTACGTCGGGGACCTGCTGGCGGCGATGGACGAGCTCCGGGAGTCGTTCGAGGCCAAGGCCGTCGAATTCGCCGACGTGCTCAAGATCGGCCGCACCCAGCTCCAGGACGCGGTCCCGATGACCCTCGGGCAGGAGTTCGGCGCGTATGCGGTGACGATCGGCGAGGACCAGGCGCGGCTGCGTGAGGTCCGGATGCTGTTGCACGAGTTGAACCTCGGGGGCACCGCGATCGGCACGGCGCTCAACGCGCACCCGGACTACCGCGGCCGGGTGCTGCGGGAACTGGCCGCGCTCAGCGGGATCGAGAGTCTGACCGGTGCCGCGGACCTGATCGAAGCGACCGCGGACGTCGGTGTGTTCGTCCAGCTGTCCGGCGTGCTCAAGCGGGTGGCGGTGAAGATCTCGAAGATCTGCAACGACCTGCGGCTGCTGTCGTCGGGTCCGCGGTCCGGCTTCAACGAGATCAACCTCCCTGCGGTACAGGCCGGTTCGAGCATCATGCCCGGCAAGGTGAACCCGGTGATCCCGGAGGTGGTCAACCAGATCGCCTTCGAGGTCATCGGCAACGACCTCACCGTCACCCTCGCCGCGGAGGGCGGGCAGTTGCAGCTCAACGCCTTCGAGCCGATCATCGCCAACGCCCTGTTCGCCGGCCTCGAGCACCTGGCCGCCGGGTGCCGCACGCTGGCGACCCGCTGCGTGCGCGGCATCACGGCCAACCGGGACCAGCTCGAAAACGCCTTCGCCGCCTCCATCGGGCTGGTGACCGCGCTGAACCCGGCGATCGGCTACGCCTCGACCACCGCGGTGGCCAACGAGGCGTTGGCCACCGGCCGCGGCATCGCGGAGATCGTGCTCGAGCGTTCGCTGCTCTCGCGGGAACAGCTCGACACCCTGCTGTCGACTGACCGGCTGACCGGGCGCCGCACGCTCACCGCCTGACGAGCAATCGGAGAACGCCACGCTGTCCGACGCGGTCGCCGCCCTTCGCGCTGGGACCGTCGGCAGCGGTGGATCCGGTGTCGGGCGCAGGCAGCAACGGCCGGGTCGGGACCCTCAGTGGCCGAAGGGGTCGGCGGTGCGGCCGACCAGGTCGGCCACCGAATTCAGGACGAGCGTGGGGCGGTACGGGAACGCCTCGACGGTCTCGCGGCCGGAGATGCCGGTGAGGACGAGGATCGTCTGCAGTCCGGCCTCGAGGCCGGAGACGACGTCGGTGTCCATCCGGTCGCCGATCATCAGCGTGTGCTCGGAGTGCGCGCCGATCGCCCGCAGCGCCGACCGCATCATCAGCGGGTTCGGCTTGCCGACGTAGTACGGTTCGCGTCCGGTCGCGCGGGTGATCAGCGCGGCCACGGACCCGGTCGCAGGCAGGGAACCCTCGCGGGACGGTCCGGTGGCGTCCGGGTTGGTGGCGATGAAGCGGGCGCCGCGCTCGACCAGCCGGATCGCGGTGGTGATCGCCTCGAACGAGTAGGTGCGGGTCTCGCCGAGCACCACGTAGTCCGGGTCGTTGTCGGTGAGGACGTATCCGATGTCGTGCAGCGCGGTGGTGAGCCCGGACTCGCCGACGACGTAGGCGGTGCCGTCGGGTCGCTGGTTGTGCAGGAACGTCGCGGTGGCGAGTGCGGAGGTCCAGATCGACCGCTCCGGGATGTCGAGGCCGGACTGCAGCAGCCGGGCCCGCAGGTCCCGCGGCGTGCGGATCGAGTTGTTGGTCAACACGACGAACGGGGTGCCGGACTCCTGCAGTTCGGCGAGGAACGCGTCGGCGCCCGGGACCAGGTGCTCCTCGTGGACCAGGACCCCGTCCATGTCCATCAGGTAGGTCCAGCCGGGAATCTTCTCGTCGGTGGTCACGTCATCAGTGTGCGCGCCCCGGTGGCCGGGCGCGCGCCCGGACACGTGTCGACGCGGTCACATCGCGAAGGGGCCCGCGCGCCCCTTCGCGGCGCCGGCGCCGGGGATCCGACCGGCGGAACCCCGGCGCCGGCGCCACGAAAGGGTGTGCGCGGTGGTCTTATTCGCCGTCGTACGCCTTCTGCAGGACGCCGATGTCGAGCTTGCGCATCTGCATCATCGCGGCGACCGCGCGCTGCGCCCCCGCCGGGTCGGGCCCGCCGATGATTCCGGGCAGGGCCGACGGCACGATCTGCCACGACATCCCGAACTTGTCCTTCAGCCAGCCGCACTGCGACTCCTGTCCGCCGTCGGCGGTCAGGGCCGCCCAGTACTCGTCGACCTCCGCCTGGTCGGCACAGTCGATCTGGAACGAGATCGCCTCGGTGAACGCGAACTCCGGACCACCGTTGAGGGCGGTGAAGTCCTGCCCGTTCAGCGTGAACGCGACGGTCATCGCGGTGCCTGCCGGCTTGGGCATCCCCTCGCCGTAGCGGCTGATCTCGCCGATCGACGAATCCTTGAAGACGGACGTGTAGAAGTTCGCGGCCTCCTCGGCCTGCGAGTCGAACCACAAACAGGGCGTGATCTTCTGCATGATCGGTCTGTCCTCTCGGTCGGGGGCGTGCTCACAGGTACAGACCAGCCTGGTGGGCCGAACTCATCGCGTCCAGCGGAGAGGGGCCGGTCAGAACCGGCGAACCTGGTTGATCGGCGGCAGCTCCGACAGCGGGGTCAGGCCGATCGGGACGCCGGCGCCGTACGCGTTGAACACCTGCCCGAACCCGGCGTAGATGCCGACGTGGTCGTTCTCGGGGCGGAACGTGATGATGTCTCCGGGGGCCATCGCCGCGATCGGGATCGGCGTGCCCGCCCAGGCCTGGTCCTGGCTGACGCGCGGCAACCGCACACCGGCCTGCCGGAACGCCCACTGGGTGAGGCCGGAGCAGTCCCACGCGTTCGGACCGGTGCCGCCCCACAGGTACGGCTTTCCGGTCTGGGTGGTCGCGGCGGCGAGCGCGACCAGACCCGCCGGGCTCGAGATCGGCAGAGGGATCACGGCGCTGCCACCCGCACTCCCGGAGCTGCTGCCCGCGCTGCCGGCGGCCATCGCGGGCGCGGCGGGCAGTGCGACGGCGCACACCGTCAGGGCGCCGGCGACGAGGGCGCGGCGGAGGTGGGTGGATCGTCTGTCACGTGCTGTCGATGAGGTCACGAGCATGCCCTTCCCAGTCGGTGTCGAGGTCGTCGCGACGTGATGCCGCCGCACCTGGTGAATCACGAAACCAACGCAATGTGTTACGCATCACATTTGATTCTCTGTCGTGCCGTGACCTTTTTCAGCGCACGCCACACCAACCGTGATGTGAGGATGAGGTGTGTCCGACACCCCGAGCGAACCCGCGGGCCGCCCCGACGAGCGGTTCACCCTCGCCAGCGAGCGGACCTTCCTGGCCTGGCTTCGCACGTCCCTCGGGCTGCTCGCCGGCGGGATCGCGATGGTGCACCTGGTACCCGAGTTCAGCACCGGGTGGGTCCGCACCCTGCTCGGACTGGTGCTGATCCTGCTCGCGGTCGGCGCCCCGATCGCGGGCCTGCGGCGCTGGATGCAGGTCCGCCGCGCCCTGGAGGCCGGGGATCCGATGCCACAGGAACGTGACCTGTGGGTGTTCGGCATCGCGGTCGCGGCGGTCGCCGCGGTCGCGGCCGTCGCGACCCTGATCGGGGCGTGACGCGGACCCACCTCGGTGGCGGACACCTGTCTGGTTTAGCGTCGCGACAGACGTGTAAGCGGCATCACGCCCACGGCATCACCCCACGAGGAGGAACGGTGGCACTCAAGCTCGGGTACAAGGCGTCGGCGGAGCAGTTCGGGCCGCGGGAGCTGGTGGAGTTGGCGGTTCTC
>NZ_BAABFB010000064.1:0-1359 GCF_039540555.1 Rhodococcus olei
CTCCTTGGTCGAATGGGAAATGGGCATTCTCATTGTCCGTCCGGTGTAAGGGGAGCAGGAAGAGGAAGGGTGGCCTCGGGGCGCTCGACCGCGGTGTCGACGGCATTGGTTCTGTCAACTCGATCCGGTCCCACCTGGCCGTGGCAGACGGGCCGGGCACCGGCATTCGGTGGTCAGGTTCCGTTGTCCTGGTCGCGAGGACCGGGCGCTGCCGTGGGCAACCCGGCTTCGCCGCCGGCCGTCGCCTGGCGCCCGCGAATCTGGACCACTTGTTTGACCGTGTCCGCACCGAAGTAGAAGACGACGACGGTTGCGGTGAGATAGGTGAAGTTACTGATGAGAGTCTGGGTCAGGGGAGAGAGCGCGTCCTGCTCGCTGGGTTGGACGTGCACCGCGTTGTTGAAGAAGGCGGACCATCCGACCATCACCAGATAGGTCACGACGAATGCCGCCGCGATCGCGTCGCGCATCGAGTTGGTGGTGGGATTGTCGCGCATCGAGTCGCGCTGAATGAGCCACACACACGTGAAGGTGATCACGCCGATCACCGCCGCACCCGCCTGCAGCGGCGTGTCGGACCGCTGGAAGTAGTAGTTCCACAGCGGTGCTCCTACCGCGACGACCAGATCACCGACGACGAGGAACACCACACGGACATCGGGCCTACTCATCGCCCAGTCCCACCCCCTGCCGGTGAAACACGATGTGACTGGGTAATTATGCGCCAGCGCCGGGCCGCACCGGTGAAGATTCGCAGGCGGGAGCGGAGCGGCGTGGCCGCCCGGAGCCGGGGTCCGGCACTGCCCGGAATGGCAGCGGCTCGCAATCTGGTAGCTGGAAACCGCATTTAGCTGACCTAACGAGCGTAACTTCGGGGGAACGCGGGGGTGCGGCGTCCGGTGTCCGGGGCGCAGTCGAGCGGAAGGTGCAGTGCTGTGTGTGCGACCGAGTGTGACCCGGATCGGGGCGACGATCAGGCCGACGAGTCGATCCGGTGGCCCGAACCCAGCCCCCTCGAACCCTGGTGGCAGGAGGTGATGTCCGGCTGCATCCGCGCCGGGTGCGGCGACGAGTCCGCCCGCAGCCCGGTCCGGGTCGCACCGGCGGAGGAGGCACCGACGGAAGAAGCATCACCCGAGGAGGCGCCGGCCGAAGAGGCGCCGGCCAGCTGACCCGAAGGCGCAATGTCACGGGCGGTGGCCGGATCCTCTGGTGGGGTGTCGCGTGGATCGCCAGGTCGGGCTGCGGTGTCTCGACGCTGAGAGGGGACGGTGGCATGGCGGGTGGCGCGGACCAGACGAACCGGAGGACGTCGGCGCCCGACACGGTCCGGCGCCGGGCCGGATCGGCGGCGGCCGG
>NZ_BAABFB010000065.1:0-16994 GCF_039540555.1 Rhodococcus olei
GCTGATCGAAGAAGTCAGCGGCGATCTGCTTCAGCTGCTGGCCCGGCTCGCGGTTGCGAGCCACGCGGACGACGTCGTCACGGAACTCCTTGGGATACGGCTTCGGCACAGGGCACATCCTTCCAGCAGTGCCTCCAGGCACCACAGATCAGATGTCACCTATCCGTGCAGCAGTCCCATGCTGTGCCGGCGTCGGTGACGGCCATCGGATACGGCGCCAGCGATTTGCCAATGGTTCAGTGCCGGCAACCCTGCGACGGATGTCACCACAGTATCCGGAATAACTCGTCCCGACTCGTCTGTGCCAGCCAGTTCGACCGTCATTATCGTCAGGAGGCTTCATCTGAGGTCGCCGTCATGTGAGGGAGGTCCATCCCCACGGGTATGCGCGTCGTCGCGGGATTCGCCTCAGTTCCAATCGATGTGGATGTTGTCGATGGCATCGAAGTGGAAGCCGAACTGGTCGGTGTAGCGGTCGAAGCCCTTGTTCTCGGGGTAGTCGATGGTGGCGTGGCGTTCGAGGATTGCCACGACGCGGGCCTGGTCGTCGTTGGCGAGTGCGGTGGCGAGTTCTCGTGATTCTTCGACGCTGAACGGGGTGTCGGAGTTGGCGAAGTCGAGTGTGCGGGTGCGGTAGTCGTAACCTGTTTCGTCGCCGTTGCGGACGTGGACGCGTCCGGTGACGCGGATGGTGGCGCGTTTGGGTGTGCCGTCGGGGCGTAGGACGCCTGCCTTGCGCATGATGTCTGTGGCTTTGGCGGCCTTGAGTTTGCTCTTGGCGTCGTTGCGGAGGTCGTTCGTCTGTCCGGATTGGTATTTGCGGACCGAGGACGGTGTTCGGCCGATCTGCTGGGCGACGGCGTTGATGCCGCCGAGGCGGTCGATGGCGGCGCGACGTTGCGCGAGTTCGGCGATGTCGGGGTTGGGGATCCGGTTTTGTTGTGCCCAGCGGCGTAGCGTGCGGTCCGACGGTGGTGTGCGGCCGGCGTCGATCGCGGCCTGGCGAAGGCCGGCGTTGCCGATCTGACTGCGGACCTGTCGCACCGAGACCCTGGCGGTGAGGCCGGCGAGGCCACGGCTGGTTTCCTGGGACTTGGCGACGCCGTCGACCGCTGCTGCGGCGACGGTGACTTTCATGCCGTCGAGTCCGGTGGTCTTCTGCGGCATGGTTTTCGACCGTGGTTTGGGTAGGTGCAGTGCCATCTAGTCCCCCTCCCCCACATCTTGATCATCGTCGGATTCGGTGGCGTAGGCGGCGGCGATCGCGAGACGAAGATCGTGTCCGGTTTCTGCGGCAGCGAAGGCCAGCAGCATCTCGTCCGTCAACTCGACTTGATTCTCCAGCACCATCTTGCCCAGTGCCTCACTGTCGTCGGCGATGTCCTGGCCGGCACCGAGCAGGTACACCCAGGAGTCGGTCATCGTGCGGATCGGCCAGCGTCCGGTCTCGCGGGCGATGCGCATGGCGACGCGGCGGCCCCGCCACCGGCAGTGCGCCATGATCGCGGCCCGCCAGATCGGTTGGTGGTGGTGTTGCATGCGGGTGGCGGTCCACATGTCCGGGTTGACCATTCGTCCGACGTAGCCCTTGTAGCAGGCGCCAATGAATCGCTTCATCGCGGTATCGCCGGTCGAGGTGGTGACTGCGCGGGCTTCGCGCAGCACCTTGGCCCATTTGTCGAGTGCGCGTCCACGTTCGGGGTATGCCCATGCTTCGGTGATGGCGAGGTCGTCGACGTCGAGTCCCATGCCGCCGTCGGCGATCGGGGCGCACAGCCCTTCGAGGCTGATGGTGGTGATCCAGGTGGTGACGGGTTGGTCGCCGCGCATGGCGGGGTGCGGCAGCGGCAGCTTTTCAGGGAGGGCGTATTGGTCGGCGGCGGGGAGGGTGACCCTCCATATCGCGAACGGGGGCTTGTCAGCATGGGCGGCGTCCGCGGCGTCATCGCCGAGGAGCTGTCGGGGTTTGCCGTAGCCGAATTCGAGCATTCCGGCCGAGGCGAGGTAAGCGGCACGCTGGTCGATCGTGACCAACTGGGTGACATCCTCGAGATCGTCCGAGTCGAGGTGGTCGCGGATCCAGCCGGCGGCCGGTTCGAAGTCGCCGCGCGGTGCGCCGTCGATCGGTGGGATCGGTCCGGCGGTGGTGACGACGATGCCCTTCTTGGTGCGGGTGCGTTCGCGGCGGATTTTGTCGAGGACCGCGGCTCCGGTCCGTGCTGGGGTAGGTCCGGGGAGGACTCCGAGGTGTTCGGCGCTCCAGGCCAGGCGGCGGCCGAGTTCGCGCGCTCCGGGGAGGTCCTGGTCGGGTATGTAGGTTCCGGCTGTCGGGTTGCCGAGGATGCCCATGTCACCGATGCGGTTGCGCCAGCCGAAGTCCTTGTTCCAGTAGGTCCAGACGTAGGGCTCGAGGATGACGTCCACCATTTGTGTCGCTTTGCCGATCGCCCGGGACAGGTGCACTACGTGTCCTGGGTCCCCGCGCAGCTCCCACCCTCCGCCGGTCAGGGCCGGGAGGGTGGCGGTGATGACCTGGCACAGTTCCTCGGCGGCCCGCTGGCGAAGCTTGTCGAGGTCGTCGAAGTCGTCCTCGCTGCCCGGGTCGATTGTCCAGCCGAGGAGCTCGCAGGCGTTGGTGCCGACGAGCCACACCTGAGCAGGGACACCGAGCGGCTGCAACGCGGCCCACTGGATCAGTTTGTCGAGCTTCTCGATCGAGTCGACCGGTCCGGTGAGCTTCTGCCCGGAGGGGGTGTAGGCGCCGACCGCGGTGACGATGACGGCGTGGCCATCCGCGGCGGATCCAGTTGGGAGCGATTCCCACGGCTTCGCCTCGGCTTCGTCGAGTGGTGTGGGCTCCTCCCCCACTGCGACGTCGTTGTCGGACGTGTGTGGGCTGCTGTCGGTTGGCTCGGGTGTTGGTGCAGCCGTCGGCTCGTGGCTCTCTGCAGCGTCGGTGTCTGTTGTTGTGGTCGGGGAATCGACGGTGTCGTTGTGGGGTGTATCGGGTGATTGCGGCTCGGGATCGCCGCCAGTGACGGGGTCGACATCGAAGAGTGCGAACTGCTCGCCGCTCGTGCTCATCGGGGTACCAACTGCTCACGAGTCACTGTGGGACTGGGGCACGTTGTGGCTGCTCGACAGACTTCAGTCGTGGTCGGGAGATTAGCCTGCACGGGAGCGCCAACTGGCCGGTAATGGATGTTCAGGACAGTCACTGATGGGTGTCCTTTCGCCTGGTCCATAGGTGGTGTCTGTTGGACGAGTCCGCGGGCGGTCGATGACTGCGGTACAGCCTTGGCCTGAAACTGCGACGGCGGCCGAGTGACGCGCCGTGACCGGGTGCGCGAGATGACAAAACGATGTGCCGCAGCCAGCCACCGCCGAACCCTGTGGCTGGCTGCGGCACATCGGACAACGCCAGACGCGTCCCTAGTGGAGATCGAGGGCGTCGACGAGGGACCGTTGCTCGTCGTCGTTGAAATGCTTGCGCACTGCCGCCGCGAGCACGGCAGGGTCGACGCTGAGCTTGCGGAGAGCCTGAACCACCTTGTCCGCCGGCTCGATCTCCGCGGCCGGTTCCTGCGGCTCTTTCGGTTCCTTGGGCTCGGGCGGTGTCGGGTCGGGCTGCGTTTCGCTGTTGTTCGCGTCGGGGTCCTGCGACGCCTGCCATGCTGCGACCTGTTCCTCGAGCGGAACCTTCGCCAGCGAGCGCGCGTGCCGGATTGCGAGGTCTCCCGCACGCAACGCGGCCTGCAACTGGGGGGCGAGTTTGAGCAGTGACCGACGCTGGGACACCCAGCCCTTGGACCGACCCAGTTTGGTGGCCGCGGCGTCGGCGCTGCCGAACTCGCCGACCATCAGCTCGACGGCTTTGGCTTCCTCGATGACGTCGAAGTCGCGTCGGTCGATGTTCTCGCTGGTGGCGGCCCAGAGGACTTCTCCTCTGCTGATGGCGATGCTGTCGCGGATGACGACGTCCAGGCCGGGGCGGCCGTACTTGGCGGCGGCGGCGAGGCGTCGGTTGCCGTTGACGACAATGTATTTCGCGTCGGCGAGGTCGTCTTCGTCTTCCGGCCACAGCTTGAGCCATGCGGTGCGGCTGACAGCGGTGCCGGGCTGGAGCTGGCGTTCGGTGATGGTCGACAGGTCCGAGAGGTCACCGACGTCGTCGCGGGGGTTGCGCGGGTTGGCGACCAGCTGCGCGAGGGGGACGTCCGGGAGGAACCGGCCGTCGACCGGCTCATCGGATGCGGGTGCGCTGCGGACGAGTGTCGGCTTCGCGGTGTGCTTGCGGTCGACCGGGGAGTTGTCTCCTACCGATCCGACCAGGGATGCGAAGTTCGCGCGTCCACCCTTGGGGGCCATCAGCGATCACCGTCCGCGAGCTCGAGGCTGAGCTTGTAGAAGTCCTCTCGCGCCTGGAGTGAGACACGGTTGGCTTCGTACTCGGTGACGACTCGGCCTTCGGCTGCGGCGCGGGTGTGCACTTTGTAGTGGCGGATGACGGTGCGTGCGAGGGGCCATCCGTTGGCCTGCACGAATTCTCGGGTCTGGTCGAGGTCGGTTTTGCCGTCGCGGGGGTCCCAGTTGTTGACGACGACGATGAACTTCTTGTTGAGGGGTTCGAGGACCTGTTTGATGGTGCGTGCGGTCGGGTCGAAGCAGAGCGGTTCTGGTTCGATCGGGACGATGACGAGGTCGGCGACGTCGAGGACTGCGCGCAGTGCATCGCCGGAGGTGCCGGCGCCGAGGGCGTCGGTGCCGTCGTCGTTGCCGGACAGGTCGATCCATCCGGGGGTGTCGACGTAGACGTGCTTGATGCCGGGCAGTTTGTCGAGGTTGCGGAGGACGTCGAGGTTGTCGTGAACCTGGTCGATGAGAAACGGGAGTTCTTCTACCCGGGATGCCCACCACACGGCTGAGCCTTGGGGGTCTACTGAGATTGCTGCGACGGGCGATTGGACGTCGTCGTCATCCCTGGTGAGTACGTCCGCTTTCACGGCCGCGAGATTCATTGTCAGGGTGGATTTGCCGACTCCACCCTTCTGGTTGAGCATGACATGCACAGCCATCGATTAACCTCCGTATACTTCGCCCCTGTCGGGACTACTTCGGACTCCCACCGCCGCGATGCAATCGGGTGGTGATCAGCGCGTACATCATCGTAATCGGTTTGAGGCCGAGTTTCCTAGAGCAGTTAGCGGCGACGATAGGCGACGGCGGCTGCGCAACTCACGGAGGTGTCACTCAAAGGTTGCTGCCGATGGGCTGCCGTGCTCTACATCGGGTTGTTGACCGGTGCGGGTCGACAAGTTGAATGCGCTTGGTCTCGTTGCCGAAATATGTTCTGCTGCAACCAGATGTGCCGGTACATTCACCGGCCTGGCAGGTACTCCGGGTCGCTTGAACGCCGACCGTGGACGCGATTCCGGAGAGTTGCCCGACACGTGACGCCGCTCCCCCACGGCCGCCCCGAACGCGGAACAGGACCCCAAATTTTTAGGTCACAGTTCGGCGTGTCGCATTGAGATGAAGCCAAAGGACTGTGATATGTCAACCAATGGTTGAGACTTTCCATCCCGACCGACTCACTTCGTCACCTACAGGATCAATCACTAAGGGTCATTTCGTCACTGTGACACTTATTGCCGCAAGACGTAGACCGGTTTCCCACACGGCACGCTTCCCAGCGCTGCCTGCCCGGCGAGTCAACCAAAGAGATCGCGGTCATCCGACCGAGAAGGGCTCGAGATCCGAACAGCACTCTTCCCCCCATTCACATATCTGGGCTGAATCAGCCACTTCTCGTTGAGTTCGAAATGATCTGATAGACAGAGAAATGGGCACGGGTGTCCGTCGGCGGATTGGACGGAACACGCGGAATCCCATTCGACTGAAAGCCCACGTCACCACGCCTCTAATGACTTCCTGACAACCGATCGCAATCCAGAAGCTGCGACAGTCCACATCACCCCTCCCCCACACTTCACTCAGTACGAGATACTCGAGTCGACCAACCTCAGCCGCAGAATTGGTTTACCGCGGTAAACCAACGCGCACACGCATGCTCCGACAGCCTTATCACTATCCGCAGTGAGCAGTGCACCCATCAGCCGTCCAGAACCCGGCGCCTCAGCGGAACCGAACATGCGGCCAGAGTCGAAGTCCCGGCAACCATCACGGGGCCTGGTCTCATGTTTACCGCGGTAAACTACCAAGGCCACACAAGCCGGAAGGTCACCCTCGCACCCCACGAGGCCCAGGCCGACAGCTCTTCCCTCCGCCGATCTACTGTGCGACGAACCTGAATCTGACCGGGCGACAAAAGGTCCCGGGGCGGTCCCAGCACCTTCCGGTTTACCGCGGTAAACCGCAAACACCAACCACAGGCGACATCCATGAATGCCGCCACAGATCTCTGTCGCCAAGCCCCCGTTCCCCCACTTCCCCACTCCCCCACTCCCCCACTCTCGACTGCCGCCCACCCGCTCTCTACGTTGATCGCTCGGCAGCTCGCCACGAGCCGAGTGGTTGGTTTACCGCGGTAAACCAACCACAGGCACAGAGACGCTCGTAAGAGCGGACGCCAGCGGCGATGCAGGACGGCTACATTCCTCGACTGGCCATTTCCACCTCTGGCGCGCTTCGCGTGAACACCCAACTCAAGACCTTCGCCGACGGCAGCACGACTGATGCTGAGCCAACACTCCCCTTCCGGTTTACCGCGGTGAACCACTGTCTATGCTCGCGCCCCTCGAACGGCGATCGTGCCGGAATCCTGCAGTCTGATGATCTGACATACTCTGCTCCAGCCCGGTCGACCTGATCTGCTCAGCCTGGTTTACCTGATCTGCTCAGCCTGGTTTACCTGATCTGCTCAGCCTGGTTTACCTGATCTGCTCAGCCTGGTTTACCGCGGTAAACCGGCTCAGGAGCGCCTTCCCGGCGCCGCCTCGGCTCACCGCATATGTCATATCGAACGGCCGGAGCTAGGTACATTACTCATCTATCTGGAAGCGCAGATTGATACCCGGAGCGAGACGAGCCGGCTTCCCGATCACAAGCAGTCCGGTTTACCGCGGTAAACCGGACTGCGGCGTCATGCACCAAGCTCCTTACCTCGCCGGTGCCCCGATCCGCCAGTGCGGACTGCTCTGCTCTGACCTTGCATTGAGTCGCTTAAAGTTCAGTGTTTACCGCGGTAAACCACTAAGCGTGCAATGACTCTGGTCCTGCTTCGTAGCACCCCACCCGGACGCCCGCTCCACCACGTGAACCGCGTCCAGCTAGCCTCTCAACGCCATCATTTCGACGGTTTACCGCGGTAAACCACATCAGATCCGACCGCAACGCCGATCCGTCTTCCGCTTCCGCTTGATCCAGTGCGCTCTCATCGCAAGGCCCGAGTCGGTTTTGAACGCCGGTTTACCGCGGTAAACCATTCGTGGACAGTTGAACCCAACTTCCGCGCACCCTCCACCTCACATGGCGCTCTCTGCGGTTTACCGCGGTAAACCGGAGGCGGACTTGGTTCCCAGCAATTCATCATGCTGCCGAGTCATCTTCGGCTACGTCACCCTGGAGTACCGCGATACCCGCGATGAACAGGCTGGGCTTCCGCTTCCGACGTGGACTCTTCGACGTGCGACTTCGATGCTGCGGCCGGCCAACGAGCGGTATGGCGGATACTCGGGACGCTCGTCGGTTTACCGCGGTAAACCGACCCGATCAACCTCATGGGCGAAGCGTAGACCCGCCATACCTCCGACGAGTCCAGTGCTGACCGGTTTACCGCGGTAAACGGCCAATCCACCAACAGACGATCGACAGTCGCCTTCAGCGCGAGTTCTTGCGACAGAAGAGCAACCGCACTCATGCGCAGTAGAGGCCACGGATAGAAGAGGTGTTGCGGTCCTCGGCTTGATTGATCGATGTCGAACGCGGCTAGAGCCGAACTCGGGCCGCGATGTTTACCGCGGTAAACATCGCGGCCCGACAGACACCTTCAGTTACCGCAAGCATCACCGCGGCCAGATCGTCAGTTCAATCAACCCTCGCTTCGAATCAGCGGTCATGGGAGCTGCTCGGCGCAAACGCGCACCTACAACTCAACCCACAAATCAGCAAAAGTCTCGGGACCGCGACCCGGGCGGCGCGGCTGTACGAAAGGGCGTGTATCCGACCTGCCGGGCACCCGAGCGGGTGTGATACAAGGAGTTCGTCAACGTCCATGCACGATCCAACTTCGTTTACCGCGGTAAACCAAGGGGGAGGCGAGAGGGGGAGAGGATGTCACATCGTGGCGAGAGCCCCATCGTGGATGGAAGATCTGGGTAGGGGTGTGACCGAGGAAGCCTGGATAGCGCGGCCCAACGAGTGGCTGGTTTACCGCGGTAAACCAGCCAGCGCAGAGTAACCCGGCACCACATACGGCGCTCTGGACTGCCGCCCAGCACAGCCACACTAATCTCTCTAGATCCGACAGAGAAGCACGCTGTTTACCGCGGTAAACGGCGTGCACGCTTGGACCTTCTGACGCAATCCCGGGAAACGGGGGAGGCCTGTGGTTTCGACGGTAAACCACAGCGCAATGGCGAAGGCGGTGGGGGAGGGGAGGGGTTTGATTACATCATGCGCGGACGGCCACGGGATGCCATCCATGTTAGCCTCGCTCAAGGGTTTACCGCGGTAAACAGACTCATGTCGAGTTGCTCCACTCGCGACAATCCCAATCTGACGGAGGTTAATCAACGTTCGTATAGCGGTTTACCGCGGTAAACCGCGGCCCTTCGAGTTCAATCTCGCAGTGAGAACGCGGACCGGGGGGCGCGCAATCCTCCCCAGGTTGTGGTTTACCGCGGTAAACCACTCAATCGAGCGAGGGTGTCACCGGCTTGCTCGATTGAGTGTGGCACGAATTCTGGCCATAGCTGATTCTCGAGTGCTTCGTGAAGCGGCGTTGCCGTTACGGTCCACCGTTTCACGCTCAGTTGCTCTGCGCTGAGCGTTACGGGTGTTCTTGGCGGCGATTGCGATCTCGGTGGGGGAGGGGACAGACCAGTCAATCTGGGCCAGGCGCCAACGCAGATACGCGATCGGATCCTTGAGATTCCCAGTGTTCGGCCAAACCCAGCCTCGTCTCTTAGTGTCCTCGCTCAAGGTTCGTGCGATATCGCGTCCGGACCACCGGATCGGATCGACGGAATGCGCCCTGAGTGCGTCGCAGACGCGCCCGAGGTGCCCGGGAGGGTTCAAAGCTGGAGCGTGGCGGATTAGGGCAGCAGCGGCGATTTGAAGCGCGATTGGCCGGGGCTCCCGTGCGCATGGGTTGGTAGATCGTGCCTCGCGCGCGTTCGCGCGCGTTGTGTACTTCTTCCTAACGGAAGAAGAAGAACTAAGAGTAGTACCAAGAGATTGGGGGCCACGGACGCCCGATTGTGGATAACTCGCATCAGCCGGATCGCCGTTGGCGGATGCGGCTACGACCCCGGCAGAGCCGTAGCGAACGACCGTGGCTCTGAGGGACAGGAGCGCCCACACACTGGTCGCCTTGACCTGATTGCGCCCATGGTGCGCTTCGGCGGCCCACCGCTCGATGGTACGAAGAAGTCGTCCCCGAACCATCTCTCTTGCCAACCCAAGTGCGGACAGGACCCGGCGGGCGCGTTTGAGGACGGTGACCGAAACGCCGGCCTTGTCGGCAAGACGTTCCCTCGAGGCCGTGACGCGGCGCCCGGTGCGGTGATCCGCGACGCCCGCCATCGTTACAGCGACAGCGTAAACGCGCTCAGGGTCGACGCTGTTCTCCTTGCACTGTTGTATGCCGCTTTCTGAATTAAGAATCTCCCGCACCTGTCGTTGCCATTTCTCTCGCCCCGACCAGATGGGCGTTCTCGATTGATCTTCGGGAGCGACGGGAATTGACCAGGTTCGCCCTTTTTGGTCGCTCTCGGTATTGATTTCTTCGATTCGGGCGATATTCGAGGCTGCCATTTTGAGGGCTACCGAGAAATCGTCGTCAACCGTTTGTGAATAGCTGGGGGTGGTCGTGGGTGTGCGCGATGGGTGAGATGCGCCGAGAGAGATGTGCGGATATGTTGTTGCTTCGTCAGGGTATGAGGTACCCTGAGACGTACCGTTCAAGGTAGTCCCTTCAGGGAAATGGGCCCACCGGCAGGAAAGCCCAAGGTTGGTGCAACACCCGAGGTCGAAGCTGCAACTTCGACCTCGCCCAAAGAGAGCCGATTTCGGACAGAGAACTGAACAAGCTCGGCAGAGCTGCAACTCGACGCGGTGGTACGGGTCGAGTGACAAGGCCCCCGAAAGGGGGTTTTGTCTTGGGTTGTGCTGCTATGAAGTTCTGTACTTGTTACTGGTTGGTAACTTTTTGCCTCCTATTCAGGTTGGATACAGCCGCTCATATCTCACCACATGTGATCAAGGAATTGCGCAGCGACCCGCCCGCGGAAATTCAGCCGGATATTTCTCGCGAACCTCGCGCGCAGAGAAATTCACGGCGGACGTGAGAACCGAAACCGAAGCCGGGTGCCGGCCGGCTGGTATAGGCACTGCCGATGGGCACGCCGGAGCGGAATCCAGAGGGCGAGTGGGTGGCGCGGCGACCACTTTCCGCCGTGATCTCCTCGCGACCTGGCGAGGTTACTGGCAGGCCGTCACGAGAGTGACCATCGTCCTTGCTCGACAACCGAGAGCGCGCAAGCCCCGACTCGGCCGACCTGGTTGATCGAAGCGGTTGCCGGATCACTTGCGACTAGGTCGGCCGAGTCGACGGACGCCGCTTAGCCGACCGACTGGGAAGGAGTGGGGGAGGACCACCGGGCCGTAGGTCTCCACGAGATCGGACAGATCCATCATCGCCGGAGTCGCCATACCCCGGGCAAGGCCTGCGCGCACAACCCCACCCGCAGGCAACAGCGCCCACTGATGACCGGTCACCATCCGATGCCAGCTGGGTCACGCGATTCTCCTCATCTGCGGATCGATCAGTGCGTCCCATGCAGCCAAAGATCGGTTGCGAACGTGACCGCCCACTGTGCACTGCATGACAGGTGGACAGCTGCGCAGGCGCCGATGACCGCTTCGGCTCCATTGAATCGCCGCCCGGTCAGATGGCCATACGCATCGGTCACCGTGTGGGGGGCCGCCGACCATGCGAGTGCTTCACCGTGAGTGGAGGCGATGGCGATCTCGATCTCGGCCACCACGACGATCCTTGCCCTTGCTGGCGGCGACGTGCCTCGAGGCACTGGCCTGGATCGTGGCCGCCGAGGGCAGCGCCCGGCGTGCGGCTGTTCTGATGGGGGCGGCGCAGGCCCTGGGCCTGGTGACCGGCGCCTCCGCCGTGGTGTTCCCGAGTCTGCTCGTCCATCACGACGAATACGAACAGAACACCCGCCGGGCCCCTCGGTCCGCGGGCATTCGAGACCGCACACCGCGAAGGCCACTCGCTCGACCTCGACGTTGCCATCGCCTACGCCCTCGGTGAGGAACCTGAGCCTGCGCCGCCCACGACGGGCCCGTCGACGGCGCTGACCAAACGGGAGCGACAGGTGGCCGACCTCGTCGCCGAAGGCCTGACCAACCAGGCGATCGCCGCCCGCCGGTCATCTCCCCACGCATCGTCGACGGACATGCGGAGCACATCTTGACCTAGCTCGGCTTCACCTCCCGGGCACAGATCGGGGCCTGGGTCGTCGAACACCAATGACACTGACCACGAAGACCGCACGAAAGTTGCTGTCACACAATCGATTCACAATGCCGATAAGCGTGACTCTACCGTCTCCTCTGTTGGAGAAGGGTTCTCGCCTACCGGATCGCGTGCTCAGGCACACGGCCGAGGCCGCGACGGGAAATCGCTGGGCGGGGCCGGCGGCGGGGTGACCCCGTCCGGCCAGATCGTGGTCTCGTCGTGGACGACGCCGGTCAGGTTCGCCCCGACCAGGGTGGCCACGCCGGACAGGTCCGTGCCGCGCAGGTCCGCGCCGGTCAGCGATGCGCCGAGAAGGTGGGTCCCGGACAGGTCCGCGCCGGTCAGGACGACGTCGTACAGGATCGTGTTGGTCAGATCGGTGCCGCGCAGGTCCGCCCCGGCCAGCGTCGCGCAGCGCAGATCGGCGCCGGCCAGGTCCGCGGCGAGCAGGTCCGCCCGGGACAGGTCCGTGCCCGCCAGGTCCGCATGAGACAGGTGTGCATCCGTCAGGCCCGCGCTGGCCAGGCACGAGTGCGAGAGGTCGAGGCGGGTCGGTCCGTCGCGGCCGGTGTCGCGTCGGCCGATCACCGTCACCGCGGCATGGGCGTCGGCGGAGGCGCGGGGGAGTCGACCCGGCGCACGCCACCGACGCAGGGGCGTGGGTGCGGACGTACGCGGTGATCACTTCGAACGCCGCCGGGTGTTGCGCCGGGTAGTCGCGCGCCACCTGCTCGAGTGAGTAGATTGCGCCGATCCGCGTCTCGATCCTGTCGGAGTTGAGTTGATCCAGTGCCCTGGCGAACCGGTCGCTCGCCTGTTGCTGCTGTTGCTGCACCTGCTGAAGCTCGAAATGGTCGACGCTGGCGGAGAGCTTTCGCGACGAGATGACGACCGCCGTGATCGCCGCGACCGCGGTCGTGAGCCCGACCACCGCCTGCCAGAACACCGGAGATGTCATCGCGCGTGTGCACACTGCCCACGCCCGCGCTCGGCGAGGAGGCTGCATTCTCATGCGGTCGCCCGCGAGCCGCGGCCGCCGCGGCGTTGCCGCGCTCACCCGCACCCCTCATTCGCGACGAACAGAGCCTGTCTCCCGACTCCGGCCCTCGGTTGGGGAAGCAGCCCGGGTACCCGGATCCGCACCCGTCCAACGTAAAACGAACACCCGAGCGCGCACCACAACGCGAGCTCGCGAGCGAGCGGGCGCCTACCCGCGCACCCGGATCTGCTGCATCATGTCGTGGTCCTGGTGTTCGAGGTTGTGACAGTGCCACGTGTACCCGCGAACGTCCTGGGGGGGTGCCGTGGAGATGCTCTGCGCCGTCCGGGACCGGGACCACCGGCGTGGGGCAACCGTTGCGCCAGCCATCGCCGATGATTGGAGCATCGTTCGGTTGTCATTAACCTGAGCCTGGCTAACTTCCTGTGTAACCAAAATTCCCGTCCAGACGGGATCGGGTAGCGATATTTCATCGGGAGAAGGCCGTGGGCAGGATTCGGATCGAGAATCGGCGATTGCCGGTGCCCGGTCCTGCACTCCGGGCATGCGCGCGCGATCCGTACGTGTTCGGCTTCCTGGGCCCCGAGCAGCACGGTCGCCGAACCGGAACCCGAGAACGCCCTGATGGCCCGACTCGAGAAATTCCGTGAGCAGACCGGTCGAACCGGCAGTCGGATGCCTGGGCTTGGTCGAGGGTCGGTGATGCGGTATCCACGCCGTGTTTCGCGCCGATTCACATTCTGAAAACGAGAGGAAGTCTGTTGGTCTCGCGAGGACAGGAATCTGCCGTGTCGGAGGCAGGACCGGGCTCGGTCGGCCGTGACACGGCCGCCGACGGCACGGCCGCCGACGGCACGGGCGGGCGCCGGCACCGCACCGGCCGGGACCTCGGTCCCCACTACAAGTGGATCGCGCTGTCGAACACCACACTCGGCATGCTCGTGGCCACCATCAACTCCTCGATCGTGCTCATCGCACTGCCCGACATCTTCAAGGGCATCGGGCTCAATCCGCTCGAGGCCGGCAACACCAGCTACCTGCTGTGGATGATGATGGGTTTCCTCGTCGTCACCGCCGTCCTGGTGGTCAGCTTCGGTCGGCTCGGCGACATGTACGGCCGCGCCCGCATGTACAACATGGGGTTCGCTGTGTTCACGATCGCGTCGATCCTGTTGTCCATCACCTGGTTCGACGGGTCCGAGGCCGCCCTCTGGATGATCGGCTGGCGCATCGTCCAGGGTGTCGGCGGCGCCTTCCTCATGGCCAACTCGTCGGCGATCCTCACCGACGCCTTCCCGGCCGACCAGCGCGGCCTCGCCCTCGGCATCAACGGCGTCGCGGCCATCGCCGGATCGTTCCTCGGACTGCTCATCGGCGGCATCCTCGCCCCCGTCCACTGGAACCTGATCTTCCTCGTCTCCGTCCCGTTCGGCGTGATCGGCACCATCTGGGCGTACCTCAAACTCCACGACACCGGCGTCCGCCAGCACGCCGAGATCGACTGGTGGGGCAACATCACCTTCGCCGTCGGCCTCATCGCCGTCCTCGTCGGCATCACCTACGGCATCCAGCCCTACGGCACCTCGTCGATGGGCTGGTCCAGCCCGCTGGTCCTCTCCTGCCTCATCGGCGGACTCGCCGTCCTCGCCGTCTTCTGCGTCATCGAGACGAAGATCGACAGCCCGCTGTTCAACCTGCACCTGTTCCAGATCACCTCGTTCACCTGGGGCAACATCGCCAACCTCGTCGCCTCCCTCGGACGCGGCGGACTCCAGTTCATCCTCCTCATCTGGCTGCAGGGGATCTGGCTCCCCCAGCACGGCTACGACTACAGCCGCACCCCGCTGTGGGCGGGCATCTACATGCTGCCGATGACCATCGGGTTCCTGCTGTCGGCACCGGTCTCCGGCGTCATCTCCGACCGCTTCGGCGCCAAGTGGTTCACCAGCACCGGCATGTTCCTCACCGCCGCCACGTTCGCCGCCCTGATCGCGCTACCCGTCGACTTCGCCTACTGGGCCTTCGCGGGGGTGTTGCTGTTCAACGGCATCGGAATGGGCATGTTCTCCGCGCCCAACCGGGCCGAGGTGATGAACAGCCTGCCCGCCAATGCACGTGGTTCCGGCGCCGGGATGATGACCACGTTCCAGAACGCGGCGATGGTGCTGTCCATCGGGCTCTTCTTCAGCCTCATGATCGCCGGCCTGAGCACCCACCTGCCGTCGGCGATGACCGACGGACTGATGGCTAACGGTGTCCCCGCCGCGCAGGCCACCCAGATCGGCCACCTGCCCGCGGTCGCGGTCCTGTTCGCCGCGTTCCTCGGCGTTAACCCGATCCGGGAACTGCTCGGGTCGCACCTGTCCTCGCTCACCGCGCAGCAGCAGGCGCATCTCACCGGACTGGACTTCTTCCCGCAACTGATCTCCGGCCCGTTCGCCGACGGCCTGGCGGTGGCCTTCACGTTCGCGATCATCGCGTGCGTGATCGGCGGCATCGCCTCCCTGCTGACCGGTCCCGCGTCGAAGGCCACCGCGCAGCAGCCGCACGAGTCCGTGGGTGCCGAACTGGCGAGCGTCGCCGGCGAAGCCGGCATCGGCCCGACCGAACTGGTCGGAGCCGGCGACGGCTCGTGGCCGGCCCGGCCGGTTGACAGGTCGAGGGCGTGCGGGTGCGCCGGGACGGACGCCACGCCCTCACCGGACTCCGCCCGGGTACCTACACACTGATCGTGACCGCGGCCGGATTCGATCCGCAGGCACCGGCGGTGACCGTCAGCGACCGGGCCCCGGCGACATGCAACTTCGCTCTGGTCGGGGACGCCGTACTGTCCGGCACGGTGGACACCCGGTCGAACCCCGGCCGGTCGACGCGACCATCGTCGTGACCGACACCGTCGGACACGTCGTGGCCCAATCGGACAAAGAACCGGTGGGGGAATTCCGGAGATGATGCCGTACTCGAGTCGGTAGGCGAAAAGATGCCCGGTAAGGCGGCACGTGCGTGCGGGCGCGTCGGCAGACAGCCGATGAGATCACCCCGGAGAAGGCGAGGGCGGTCGAACAGATGATCGATTACCCGCCGAAATAACAACACCTGCTTGCCGAAGAACGTCCACCGCGCGAACGCGTGCAAGGCGAGGTTCGCGGCCACCAGCTGGCTCACCGCCATCGCGAACGCCATGACGGGGGGCCGACATCCGGGCGATGGCTTGTGCAGCGAACCGGCTAGAAGAGCAAAAGGAGCAACAACGTGGCACTTACGCGCGCCCAGTCGTTCTCGGCACATCCGTCGCAACAGTAGAAATTCCGTTCGAACCCCGAACTGAGCAGTTCCCGGCCGCAGTAGCCGCAGAACAGTCGCCGCACAGCTCGTCTCGCCTTGACCGCGCAGATCATGCGCGCGCCGCGGTGACGGACCGATGTACCCGACACCACAGAAATGGGGACCATGACAACTCCAGAAAATGTTCGGAGCCCTCCTGCCCCGGTGAACGATCCGATCCTCGGCCCGGGGGTGGAAGTTGCTGCTCCCGTGGTTGACTGCTCCCGATGGTCAATCGGGCAATCGCACAACGGGGCGCAACCGCGCGGAACTGTCGGGAGGGTGGCTCGAACCAGGATCTGTGTTTCGATCCCGGGACAGACTGACCCCCATCGGATAACGCCCATCGAACAGAATGTGTTGAGAAGGTGACGGTTACGAACAATCCGTCGTGGTGTCCCCCTGTAGACCGCCACGGTGGCGTCACAATCAAGCGATGCGATGTGCCGGCACGCCGGCGCAGCCATCGTCCGGCGCACGGTAGCGCCGCCGCTGGTCCGACGGTGGACGAGCTGGGGGTCAGGCGCGGGCCGGATTCCGGGTCATTACCACCTGGAAAACACCCTGGTAATCCTCGGACAGAGGGCCCGCCGCGCCCGCTGTCCGGTCAAGTCCCGTGAGGTGGTGTACGCCGTCGCGTGCTTCCTCGTCTGATGGTTATGCGGTCAGAGCCGCGGGTGTCGCCTCCTGGGTGGGTTCGGTAACGGTGTCGGGTGCCTGGCCGCCGCGGGAGCGGGCGAGAACGTCGAGGCCGAGGTAGCGGCGGGCTTCGATCCATTCGTCGTGCTGCTCGGCCAGGACGGCTCCGACGAGCCGGATCAGGGCGGTGCGGTCGGGGAAGATCCCCACAACGTCGGTCCGACGTCGGATTTCCTTGTTCAGTCGCTCCTTTATCCGGCCCTCGGGTCCGGGTCAACCCCTGCGTGCTCGTCGGGTCAGCGGTCGAGTCGGGTG